>QHYL01000157.1 GCA_003224105.1 Acidobacteriota bacterium
AGCCAAAGGCTTCATCTGTCGCCTCTTCGCTTGAGACCGGATGGGTCGCGTGCACCGTCTAACTCCCAGAGCCCTCTCGCCCTTGGAAGCTCGCGAGAGTGAACAACATGGGAATTATTCCTCGGGATTACGCGATTCCTTCCATTGCAGGTATGATGCGAAGTTGAAGGTGTGACGCAAACATGACTCCAACCGATGTCTCTCTCGCAGGGGCGCTTCTGGCAGGGCTGGTATCGTTTCTTTCCCCCTGTGTGCTGCCGTTGGTTCCCGGTTACATCTCCATGCTTTCCGGCATCGGTATGGAACAGCTCCGTCAAGGCGAGGTTCCACGTTCGGGACTTTTTTCTTCTGCGCTTGCTTTTGTCGCAGGCTTTTCAGCCGTGTTCATCGCCTTTGGCGCTTCCGCCAGTGCGGTCGGCGCGTTTCTCAAACAGAATCGCAACCTTCTCGCTCCTGTCGCCGGCGCGTTGATTCTTCTCTTTGGCTTGCACCTCATCGGCGCGCTCATCAAGCTCAAGTTGCGCATCGGCGTGATTCTTGGAGTGATTCTCGCAGCCCTAGGAGTCGCAGCGCTGCTGCGGCAGGGTCCGCTGTTTGCAGGACTCAAGGCCATGCACTTCTTTTCGCTCTCGTTGATCGGATTCTTCGGTCCTGCCTTGGCGCGCTGGCTGAATCGCGACGTACACCTTCGCAGCAGCATCACGCAACCGGGACTCTGGAGCGGCTTCCTGCTGGGTTTTGCGTTCGCCTTCGGTTGGACTCCCTGCATCGGGCCGATTCTTACCGCGGTTCTTGCGCTCGCCGCAGCCAGCGACACGATCGCGCGCGGCATTCTCTTGCTTACGGTGTATTCCGCGGGCCTGGCCATCCCCTTTTTGCTGACAGCTTTGGGAATCAGCCAATTCATGGCTTTTTACAAGAATTTTCGGAAGTATCTTCACGTCGTGGAGGTTTTCAGCGGCGCCTTGCTTCTGTTTGTGGGCGGCCTGGTCTTCTTCAACAAACTGACCTGGCTTGCGACCAAACTCACGTTCCTGAATCGTTTTACACTATAGAGGAGTGCGCTTAGGCGCCTTGGGAAACTCAAAATGAAAAAAGTTCTCTTAATCATCGGCACTGTGGTCGTGCTCATCGGCCTGACCATTTATGCCGACAGAGCAACGCGCGTCAAAGCGAAAGTCTCTGACGGCCATGATGTTGCGAAGGCCGACCCGGCCGACGCTCCGGTGCCCGAAGTGACTTTCAAGGACCTCGACGGCAAAGAAGTTCCCCTCAGCCAGTACAAAGGCAAAGTCGTGCTGGTGAATTTCTGGGCCACGTGGTGCGAACCCTGCCAAGTGGAAATCCCCTGGCTCATTGAAATGCAGCAGAAGTACTCGTCGAAAGGCTTCACCATCCTTGGCGTGGATGTGGACGATGAAGGCAACAACGAGGTCTCCGCGTATACCGCCAAGGAACGCTTCAACGTGAACGGCGAGAAGCTCCCGATGAATTACCCAATCCTTCGGGGCAATGACGCTGTAGCCGATAAGTTTGGTGGCTTGCTTGGCTACCCCACCAGCTTTCTCATCTCGCGCGATGGCAAGATTGTGAAAAAAGTGCAAGGCCTCGTCGACTACGATGAGATTAAGAACGCCGTCGAGGGCCAGCTGTAAGAGCGGAAATCTGCCGTGTCCTCCACAACTTACTGGCTGCCGTACAAATGTGCCCTTATCGCCAAGCGCAGTTCAACGGGCGTGTTTGACCACTGTGAACTCAACTTGCGAACGATATTGCTTCGAATGATGAACGGAGTTGTGCGCGACAACCCACTTATCCTCGTCGTAGTTGTTTCCGCCGGTATTCAGGTTGCGATCAAAAACGCGCAAAATTGCGGCTCGACACTTCGATGCGTAGTTGATGACCCGCCTCAAAGCAGTTGCTGGTGTTCAAGGGCTGCAGCGTGACCTTGTATACTTCCCCCCACTCCATCCAGACAAGCGGCTTGTCGTAGCCGTCGCGGTAGCGCAGCCGCTGGATCGATTCGTCGAGATTGTAAGCGCGGCCATCAGGATAAACATCGAGCGCTTTAACCGTGAAATCCGTATCCTTCGCGTCTGAGGAGACGTACAACGTGGGGACAATCGGCCCGCTTAGTTCCGCCCCTTCCTTCAAAGACTCGGACCGATCCTGTGATTGGCGCGAAGATTCTACCGGATTCCGGGCAGACGGGAGAGAAAGGCTTGACCAAGCAACTTGCGAGGCTTCGGGACATCATTGGATTGTCACTTAGCGCTAAGGAATCGAAGGATTTCTCGCATCACACGCTCTGCTTGATCTGTCTCGAATAGAAACTGCGCATGCGCGGAACCATCAAGAATAATCAGCTCCTTCGGTTGGGGAGATTTCTCATATTGAGCCCGAATCCCGGGCAGCCGCGGCCCATCCGCGTTTGCGTCATCGCGTGCCACGATGAACAGCGAGGCGCATTTGAGCTTTCCCGCCGGACCGTTCGGCGACGCGCCAAGGAATACGACACGGTCGATTTCACCCGGCTGCGAAGCGATCGAAGCATCGCCGGCGGCTCCTCCTCCCATGCTGCCGCCAACAATCGAAACCGTCTTCGCGCCGTTTGTCCGCAGATAGCGGACGGCGGCAAGCACATCCAAATGAAGCGGCGCATCCATGGGCTGCGAGTCTCCCGGACCCTTGGACTTGCCGTAGCCGCGGAAGTCCAGCGCGAGCACGCGAAAGCCAGCCGCTGCCAGCATCTGAGCCTGCTTCGCCCAACTCTCTTTGTTGAAGCGGCCGCCGTGAGCCAGCACAACAGCCCGCTCGCCTTCTCCGTAAACGTCTGCAAAGATGAGGCCACCGTCCTCCGTAGGGAAGGAAATGGTCTTTCGCGCAACAGTAACTTGCACAAGCAATAACCCCAATATGAGCGCAAATAGCGTACGCATGCTGCAAATGTATCATTCCTGTCGGGAGGCTGAGTCTATTTGTGATGTCAGGCGGAAACGATAGAGACCATGCCGAACACCGGAAGGGCGAGGGCGGCGTCGCCAATAATTTTGCATTGGGACTGTGCGGTTGCGGGATCGATGCCTTTGGTGAAAATGCGCCAGGCGATTTCTTGCGGGATGGTGGTTTCGGCTGCAGGCGGATCCTGTTCGCGTTCCGTCAGCGTCCAGGCGGTATCCCCGCAGCGCAGATTCCAACTGCCCCCGCATTCGCCTGAGACGATGATGCGAATCGCGGTTCCCGCCGCGGCCGAAACGTTGCGATAGGCAAACGGGAGGGCACGCAGAAAACAGTCGAGCACGGGATAGTAGAGTTCGCGCGTAAGGATGCCCGGTCCCGGACGTTCGACGGCCAGGCGAATCTGCTGCTGATGGTGCCAGCGTTCGGTGTA
>QHYL01000132.1 GCA_003224105.1 Acidobacteriota bacterium
TGGCAGCGGCAAGCGCACGCAAGTCGAATTTCTGGCCAAGGTGCTGCGCGATCGAGGCCATTCCGTTTATGCGACGGGTTTCCCGCAATACGATTCCTGGTTCGGTAAAATGGCCGGTCAATTCCTGAATGGCGAACTTGGTCCGCTCGAAAGCGTCGATCCGCATTTCAGCGCGCTGCTTTATGCAGGGGATCGCTTCGAGGCCAAAGCTATGCTGGAAGACGCCTTAAGCAATGGCCAAATTGTTCTGGCCGACCGCTACATCGCTTCCAATCTCGCGCATCAAACGGCGCGTGTGGCTGCGGAAAAGCGCGCGGCTTTCGTTGAATGGATCGAACATCTGGAATACGACATTTATGGGCTACCGCGGGAAGACCTGGTCCTTTATCTTCGTGTGCCGGCGGTAGAGGCGCAAAAGCTGGTGGCGCTGAAGTCCGCGCGCAGCTATACCTCGGCGCAAAAAGACTTGCAGGAAGCGAGCCTTCGGCATCTGGAAGATGCGGCGGCCATGTACGATGCACTTTCGAAGCGGGCGAACTGGAACACGATCGAGTGTTTCGATTCAAAACGCAAGCAGATGCGCCCGGCCGAAAAAATCGCTCTGGAGGTTTTTGCGACCATGGGGCTGGCGCTTCTCGGCACCCTGCCACTCACAGTGAAGGGGGACCGTTAGACCATGAGTTTTTCCGAGTTCCTCGGCAACGAACGCGTCGTCGCGGCGCTGCGTGGGGCGCTGCGCAAAGGGCGCGTTCCGCACGCGCTGCTCTTCACCGGATCGCGCGGCGTAGGCAAATTCACGCTGGCGCGCATGTTCGCGCAAGCGGCAAATTGCGAGCGCCTGAACGATGATTTTTGTGGCGAGTGCGTGACGTGCCAGCGCATTTTCCTGCTCGCGGAGCCACAAAAACTGATTGAGCAGGGACTGGCAGAGCGCGGCGAGAGCGCTGATGCGGCGACGGTCGAGCGCGTTCCACTGATCTTGCAGTCACATCCTGATGTTTGGGCGCTGGTTCCAGATCCGGTTCGACTGAAAAGCCCGGTTGCGCGTCCGATGCTGCGCATTGGACAGTTGCGCGCCGTGCAGCGCGCAGCTTACTTCCAGCCGATGGGCCGGCGACGCGTGTTTATTCTCGATAGCGCGGAAACCATGCATTGGAACGTGGCTAACGTTTTCTTGAAAATTTTGGAAGAGCCACCGGGGTCGGCAACACTTATTCTGACTGCACCTTCGCCTTACTCACTGCTGCCCACGATCGTGTCGCGCTGCCTGCAGTTTCATTTCGCGCCGCTCCCGCAGGCGGCAGTGGAAAAAGTCTTGAAGGAAAAGACCGACCGGAAAGCCGCGGAGATCAAGCTTGCCGCGCAACTGGCCGAGGGCAGTCCCGGTTTGGCCATCGAAATGGACATAACCGCCGCCGCGGAGATCCGGAAGAATGCGCTGCACATCCTGGAACGCGCGGCGCGCGGGCAAGGCTTCGCGCAACTGTTCGCGGACACAGCCGCTCTGGCGAAGGACCGCGAATCCTCCTTCGAGGATCAGCTTGAGGTGTTTTACGGATTGCTGACGGACCTGCTGGAGCTGACGTCCAAAATAAAGGAACCCATTCTCCGCAACGCCAATCTTGCCAAAGAACTGGAATCGCTCAGCAAAACGGTCGATTCGGCATGGGTATTTCGCGCCATTGCGGGTTTTGACGAGCTTTACGCGGGTGCGCGCCGGAATTTGAACCGCCAGCTTGGTCTTGACGCTCTCGCAGCATCACTCGCACCAGTTTCTCCAGCGGCTTTGGGCGGCCCCGAGCGCCAGTTCTGATTTTTGCAGATTAAGACTGGCCTAAGCGGCAGAAAATCGCGTAGAGTGAAACCTAACGCATGGCCCGCGCATCTTAAGGTCAGTCACTCCAACCCTGAGGTGTTCTAAAGGAGCAGTCATGGTGAATCGCCGTATGTTTCGTCCGGGGTTTCCGGACGTGAAGGAGCCGAGCGCACCGCGCCCTCCACACAATGGCCCAGTCCCCAGTAAAAAACCCGCGCCGCCGGAAACGACGCACGCCGAGAACTTTTACTGGGTCAAGCAGATGCAGTCGCACACGCCGATGGCGGTGATTTTGGAAGACGGCGAAGTGCTTCGCGGGACCGTCGAGTGGTATGACCGCGATTGCATCAAGCTGACACGCCAGGGCAGCCCGAACCTGCTCATTTTCAAGCGCGTGATCAAGTACGTTTACAAGGATGGAGAGGAATCCGCGCAGGGCGGCGAGGAGTAATCTTCTATTCCTGCTGTCCGTCGATCGAGTGTCCGGCGGCTGCTCCGAAAGTGAGCAGCGCCTTTGCGGCTAGCGACTTGTCCTCATTCCAGATCTCACACTCGGACACAATAAAATTCCTTCCAGCGCGAAGCACACGTGCGTCCGCTTTGATGCGCCCGCCGGGGACCGGCTCGAGGTAGTTGATCTTCAACTCGACGGTGGCGATTTCTGTTCCGCGCGGGACCACGGTATAAGCGGCGATGGCAGCTGTGGTGTCTGCAAGCGCGGCGAGAATTCCTCCGTGGACAACTCCATGAAGCTGTTTGTGGTGCGCGCGGACATCCAGCAGAAAAACAGCGCGGCCTCTTTCCACTCTTTCCACCTCGAAGCCAAGGTGAGTGATAACCTGACTTTCTTTCATGCGCTCACGGACTAATTCCGTGGTCCAGCGCGCGTCGACGGATTGTGCAGACTGTGGGGATTCTGGGGATTGTTTTGTCTTCGTTTTCATGTTCATGGCTGAGGGGTAAGACTTCAAAACGCAGTCAGGCCTCCATCCAAGGGAATCGCAGCGCCAGTCAGCCAGGACGATTCCTCAGAAGCGAGAAACACAGCTAGCTCCGCCACATCGGCCGGCTTGCCGAAGCGTCCCAGAGGGATGGTTCCCATGCGCGACTGCTTTAGCCGCTTGCCTTGCTCGCTGCCGTCAAAAAGACCTTTGACCAGTTCTGTTTCGACGATGGAGGGGCAAATGCAATTCACACGTACATTTTCGTGCGCGTGGTCGAGGGCCATGGCCTTCGTGAGCATGGTGACGCCTCCTTTAGAGGCGCAGTAGGCAGCGCGGTCCTTCATCGCCACAAGGCCAAGCACCGAGCCGATATTGACAATGGTCCCACCGCCAATTTTGCGAAATTCATTCAGGGCCGCGCGGGACGTCAGAAACGGGCCTTTCAGATTTACACTTATGACGCGGTCCCAGTCTTCCTCGGTGATTGTGTCTACGGTCGAGACGCTAAGAGTGCCGGCGTTGTTTACCAGTACGTTGAGCTTGCCGAATTTTTTTGCGGTTTCGGTGATCGCGCGGCCGGCGTCTTTCCCGTGAGACACGTCGCATTGAAGGGCAATTGCCGCGCCGCCTTGCTTCTCAATCTGGCTGCACACTTCCTTCAGCTTTTCCAGGCGACGGCCCGCCACACCCACGCTGGCGCCCTCGCGCGCAAACGCTAGCGCGATGGCCCGGCCGATGCCTGTGCCGCCGCCAGTGATCAAAGCTACTTTGCCTGCTAACCGTGTCACGATTT
>QHYL01000243.1 GCA_003224105.1 Acidobacteriota bacterium
AGCGTGGTTTTGCCTTTGCGGCGAATTCCCGCGGTGTCCACAAAACGATAGTCGTGGCCGCCGCGCGTAATTTCCGTGTCTACGTTGTCCATCGTGGTACCGGGAATGGGAGAGACGATGGAACGTTCCTCGCCAACCAGCCGGTTCAGCAGCGTGGATTTGCCGACGTTGGGCCGTCCGATAATGGCCACCTCAATGGGCGCAGTTTCTGTTGGCAATTCGACGGCCGGAAGCTCAGTATTTGCAACAAGAGACTCTTTCAGCGAAGGGAAAAATTGCGCGAGGGCGTGGTCCAGGAGATCATCAACGCCGGTGCCATGCTCCGCGGTGATGGGGAAAATGGGAACGCCGAGAGAATGAAACGGCGCGGCATTGGCTTCCTGCAAAGGCGAATCCACTTTATTCACGGCGAGGACAAACGGCTTCCCCGTCGCGCGCATGAGGCGCCCTAGCTCTTCATCGAGAGGAGTGAGGCCGGCCTGGCTGTCCACCACAAGAACGAGCAATGCCGCTTTTTTGATCGCCACCTGCGCCTGGCGAAAAATTTCCTGCGGAATGAGGGCCTTTTCGTCGGGAATGATTCCGCCCGTGTCCACCACTTCCAGCGTCTTGCCGCGCCACTCGGCTTTGCCGTAGATGCGGTCGCGCGTGATGCCAGGCTCGTTGGTAACGATGGAACGGCGCGTGCCCGTCAAGCGATTGAACAGCGTGGACTTGCCCACATTGGGCCGTCCGACGATAACCAAAGATGGCAGTCGCGCAGTCATGAATTTTCGTTGTGGCGCAATCTTCCAGTGTACCGCGTCCTCCGCTCCCACTGCATTGTCAACGCCAGACCGGGGTTGAAGCCCAGCCTCTACAAAGGAATACGAATCACAGCCCGGAGTACGTGTTGCGGCGGAGGAATTGGCCGGAGCCGGGGCGGCCGACGAATTTGCCTGAATCAATGACTGCGCGGCCGCGGGAGAAAACCGTTTTGGGCGAGCCTTTGATCTTGATGCCCTCGAACATGGAATAGTCCACGCGCATGTGATGGGTTTTTGCGCTGATGACTTCTTCGTGATTGGGGTCGAAGAGGACGAGGTCGGCGTCGGAGCCGACGGCGATAGTCCCTTTGCGCGGATAGAGGCCAAATAATTTCGCCGGCGCGGTGGAGACGAGCTGGACGAAGCGGTTCGGCGAAAAATGTTTGCCATGGACACCGCCAGTGTAAACGAGGCTCAGGCGGTGCTCGATGCCGGGACCGCCGTTGGGAATTTTGGTGAAGTCGTCCTTGCCGAGTTCTTTTTGTTCCTTGAAGCAGAACGGGCAATGGTCGGTGGAAACGACTTGCAACGTGTCCTTCGCAAGCCCCTGCCAGAGTTTTTCCTGATGCCATTTTTCGCGCAGCGGCGGCGTGAAAACGTACTTCGCGCCCTCGAAGCCGGGCGCGTCCATGTTCTCAAGCGAGAGATACAAATATTGCGGGCAAGTCTCGGCGTAAGCGGGCAAACCGCGATCGCGGGCTTCGCGGACTTTTTCGAGCGCGTCGTTGCAGGAGAGATGGACGATGTAGACGGGCGCACCGGCCATTTCCGCGAGCGCGATGGCGCGGGCGGTGGCTTCCGCTTCGGCAGTTGTGGGGCGGGTAAGCGCGTGATACTTGGGCGCGCGTTTTCCTTCCGCCAGAGCTTGCTGGACGATCACGTCAATGGCGCCGCCATTTTCCGCATGCATGCAGATGAGGCCGTTGTGCTTGGCAGCCTGACGCATGGCTTTGAAGATGGTGGCGTCGTCGAGCATAAAGACGCCGGGATAAGCCATGAAGAGTTTGAAACTCGAGACACCTTCTTTGATGAGTGCGCCCATCTCTTCAAGTTGCGCGTTGCCGAGATCGGTGATGATGCAGTGGAAGGCGTAGTCGGTGACGGCCTTGTCATGGGCTTTCTTCATCCAGGTGTCGAAAGCCTGGCGGAGGGACTGGCCTTTGTACTGGATGGCAAAGTCGATGAGCGTGGTCGTGCCGCCAAACGCCGCAGCGATGGTGCCGGTCTGGAAGTCGTCGGCGCTGGTGGTGCCACCGAAAGGCATGTCGAGGTGCGTGTGAACGTCAATGCCGCCGGGAATGAGCAGCAGGCCGGTGGCGTCGATGATGCGGCCGGCGTTTTCTGTGGGAAGCTGCGCGGCAATGGCGGTGACGCGGTCACCGGAGATGCCGACGTCGGCGCGATACGTATCCGTCGCGGTGACAACGGTAGCGTTGCGGATTACGGTGTCGAAGCGCATGGAGATTCCTCAGCGTGAGCACTATACACCCCGTGTGAGGTCAGTGGTGGTAATGCGGCAGGATTTTGTGTTTGTAGATTTCGAGGGTTTGCTCTTCCTCGCCGGACATTAAGTAGATGTTGAATTGGGTGACGCCGGCTTGGCGGAGACGGTCGAGTTTTTTGCAATGGTCGCCGGGTGAGCCGAGGACGCAGAACCGGTCGACGACGTCGTCGCTGACGAAATCGGCGTTGTCGCTGCCGACTTCGCAATGGTGATGATAGTCGTACTTGCCGCGGTCTTTCACGTAGGAAGTGAGCGCGGGGGGCAGCTCTTCCGGCTTGTATTTGGAGATGAGATCCATCACGTGGTTGGAAACGAGCGCGGGGAACCAGCGAACGTGCTCGCGCGCGGCTTTCAGGTCGCCGGAAGGCCAGACGGGGGCGGCAGCCATGACCTCTATCTGGGCGAAGTCGCGGCCGGCTTCTTTGGCGCCTTCGCGGACGAAGCCAAGGCACCATTCGATGAGATCGGGATCGGCGAATTGAAGAATGACGCCGTCGCCGATGCGTCCGGCGGTGCGGAGAGCTTTGGGGCCATAGCCGGCGACCCACACGCGGGGGACTTCGCCGCTGGCCCAAGGGAATTTTGCGGGGACGCCATCGAGGTCAACGGTTTTGCGTGCGTTGAGATTGCGGAAGACGCGGACGAATTCTTCGAGCGTTTCGAGCGTGGTGGGCTTCTTGCCAAGAACGCGGCGGGAACTGTCGCCGCGGCCGATGCCCAGCTCCATGCGGCCGTGAGAAGCGAGATTCAACGTGGCAAAGAGGCTGGCGGAGACGGTGACATCGCGGACGGCGGGATTAGTGACGCAAGTGCCGAGATGCATGTGTTTGGTGTTGGCGGCCATCAGGGTGAGAAGGGGAAACGGGTCTTTCCAGAGGACGTGAGAGTCGAAAATCCAGCCGTAGGAGAAGCCGGAAGCTTCGGCTTGCTCCGTGAGGCTGAGGATACGGTGGATGGAGATGTCCGGTTTGATGGTGATGCCGAAGTCCATGGAATGCTCCGTGACTAGAAGCTGTTGCATAACCCGGTTTCTGGCCAATAGAATCAATGACTTAGCTGGGTTATGCAATAGCTTCTAGTGACTCGTCACTGGTGACTCGTGAAAACCCTTCGCGCGGCCGGCCAGCGCGAGATAGACGAGAAAGCTGACGAGGAAGCCGACAAACCAGGCGTAATCGTAAAGAACGCGCAGCGGCGGGACGACCAAGCCGATAAAGGCGACGCCCGCGCCTGTGGCCAATCCGACTACGCCTGTCCAATGGAACCCTCTGGAGTATTCATACTGACCACCGCGGCGATAAAGATCCTCGGCGGCGAGAATTTTCTTGCGCATGACGAAATAATCGCAGATGAGAACGCCGGCGATGGGGCCGAGAAAACCGGAGTAGCCGACGAGCCAGGTGAAAATGTAACTTCCATAGCTGGCAAGAAGCCTCCAAGGCTGCATCAGCAGGCCCACAACGGCGGTGATGAGCCCACCGGTGCGGAAGCTGATACGGCGAGGGGAAAGATTCGAGAAATCATTGGCCGGGGAGACGACGTTGGCGGAGACGTTGACGTTGAGCGTGGCCATAAGCAGAGCAATCATGGCGAGCACGACGGCCCAGGGATTGCCGAGGCGCGCGAGGACTTTGACGGGATCCCAGATGGCTTCGCCGAAAATGATCGTAGTGGCGGAAGTGACGGCGATGCCGATGAAGGAATAAAACGTCATCGTGGCGGGGAGACCGAGGGCCTGGCCGACCATTTGGTCGCGTTGGCTGCGGGCGTAGCGCGTGAAATCAGGAATGTTGAGCGAAACGGTGGCCCAGAAACCGACGACGCCTGTGAGCGAAGGAACGAAAAAGCGGAAAAACTCGCTGAAGGATTGAAATTTCGAAGGTGTAGAAAGCATGGGGCCGAAGCCACCAGCTTTGCCACGGGCCCAAAGAAGAAGAGCGAGACCGATGAGAAGCAAAAAGGGCGCGGAGATGCCTTGCAGAAGGCGGATGGTTTCGATGCCGCGCAGAATCACGAAAACATTGAGGAGCCAGAAGAGAACGAAGCAGACCGCGGCGCCGGAGTGGAACCTGGCCCAGCCCGGAGCGAGGGAGACGATCATGGCGTTGATGGCTTCGCCGCCGATCCAGGTTTGAATGCCAAACCAGCCGCAGGCGACGAGCGCGCGAAGAATCGCGGGAATATTGGCGCTGAGAACGCCGAACGAAGCGCGCGCAAAAACAGGAAAGGGAATGCCGTATTGCGCGCCGGCGTGCGCGTTGAGGAGCATAGGAATGAGCACGAGAACGTTGCCGAGAAACACTGTGAACAGCGCCTGGCTCCAATTCATGCCGCCGGCGATCATGCCGCTGGCCAGCATGTAGGTGGGAATGTTGACGCTCATGGAGATCCAGAGAGCGGCGTAGTTGTAGGTGCGCCAGCGGCGGCGCGCAGACTCGACGGGCGCGAGATCTTTGTTATAGAGGGAGCTCGATTCGATGGTGCCGGCGCGAAGAGCTGCAGTATCGGAGTGGCTCATGGAAGTCTTAAGTTATAAATTTAAGTTGTAAGTAAAACAAAAAACATCGACCCGACTCTCCACCGGCGCTCTTCCTTTGGAACCGCATCCACCAGCAAGTCAAAACCAGGAGGCTGGGATGAAGCCCGACGCTCCATGTACTTCCTTGTAGCCCCCTGTTGCAACGCGAAGCAGTGTTCAGTCGGCGGCTTCACTGGAACCGGAGGGTTCCGCGGCGCGGGTGCGCGTGATTTCTCCGTAGGTTTCGGGGCGGCGATCGCGGAAAAACTGCCAGGTGTCGCGGACCTTTTGAATTTCATCGAGATCCAGGTCTGCAATGAGGAGTTCGTCCTTATCGCGGCTAGCCTGAGCAATAATTTTCCCGCGCGGACTGCAAAAGTAGCTCTTGCCGTAGAATTCGCCAATCTTCCAGGGATGCTCGGTGCCGACGCGGTTGATGGCAGCGACAAAATATGCGTTGGCGACAGCATGCGCGGGCTGCTCGAGTTCCCAGAGATATTCAGAGAGGCCCGCGACGGTGGCGGAGGGGTTGTAAACAATTTCCGCTCCGTTGAGGCCGAGGCAGCGGGCACCTTCCGGGAAATGCCGGTCGTAACAAATGTACACACCGACGCGGGCGTAGCGCGTATTAAAAACGGGGTAGCCGGCGTTTCCAGGCGTGAAATAAAACTTTTCCCAAAAACCAGGATGGCAATGAGGAATGTGGTGCTTGCGATATTTGCCCAAATAACGTCCGTCGGCGTCGATCACCGCAGCGGTGTTGTAATAAACGCCGGTCATTTCGACTTCGTAGACGGGAACAATAAGAACCATTTGATATTTTTTCGCGAGCTTTTGCATCAAGGTAATGGTGGGGCCGTCGGGGACGCGCTCGGTGAGTTCATACCAGCGGGTTTCCTGCTCCGCACAAAAATAAGGACCGTAAAATAATTCCTGGAGGCCGAGGATTTGTATTTTTTTCTTAGCAGCGGAGGCAATAAGGAGTTCGTGCTTGGCAATCATTTTCTTTTTTATGTCAGGAAGCGAATATTTTTCCGAAGACCACTCGCAACGAGCCTGGATGAGGCCGCAACGAACGACGCGGGGCATGAGACACCTCCCAAGAAAAGCAGGGAAAAAGTTTACCTCTCAAGGGTTTACCCGACAAGATGCGGGTGGGTGGTTTTGGGGCAGGTAATTTTTCGGGGGACTAGAGCTTTTTTACCCGGAAATAGCATGGAGTGTGTTGAAAACAAAGGGATTAAGTATGGCGCAGAGGTTGCAGTTCTACAAGTTGTGGGGGAGGCGAGCCGAGGATCCCTTTAGGGGATTGAGGGCTGGGCCGGTTCGCTTCTCCCCGATACTTTCGCTGATGGTGAGCAGACTGGCCTTTCCTGAGACTCACCAAGCCACCCCCGAAGTTACTCCCGGAAACAAAAAAGTCGGCGAAAGTATGGGTGCCTCTCCGCGCGCACTAATCATTTCGGGGATCCGCGAACAACAAGAATATTTTAGAAGCAAAAAGAATCAGGCGTGATAGATCGCCGGTGGAATGAAGCGGCTCGTGCGTGGCTGGCGCGTCTGGTAATCGGAAAGAGTCAGCGCGAGCATGATGGCCAGCCAGAAGATAGCGCAGACGATGACGAGCCTTGTGCGCCTCTCGGCGTAGCGCGCGAGCGCGGAAAAGATGGCCATGTAGACCAACGGCGAAACGATATGTTCCGAATGTTCAGAATGTTCAGCCACGCGATGCTCTCCCCCCAATCTTCTAGCGATGCCGGTCAATCAGATATAACAAAGGGAACAGGTAAATCCACACGATGTCGACGAAATGCCAGTAGAGGCCGACGATTTCGACGGGCGTGTTGTACTGTGGCGTGAAGCGGCCACGCAGCGAGACTCTGATGAGCCAGATAATCAGGCCGGCGCCAACGATCATGTGCAAGGCGTGCAGGCCGGTCATGGCGAAATAAAGCGAGAAATAGAGCTGCGCGTGAGAGTTGATGTCGGGATCGTTCGTGGAAACTGTGGCTTTTTCCAATTCCTCCCGCTCGAGAGCAATTGCCTTCGGATCGTCCGCTGGCGTGGGATGGTTCACGCGATACCAAACATCGAAGCTACGGCCCGGGACAAGATGATGGTCGAATTTCTGCTTGTATTCGACGAACTTGATGCCGAGGAAGACGCAGCCCAGGGTGAGGGTCAGAATTAGAAAGAGCGGAACAAGTTTTTTCTTGCCGGTTTGCGCGGACCAGACGGCCATGGCCATGGTAAAGCTGCTCATAATGAGCACGATGGTGTTTACGGTACCGAGGGTGATGTCCAGGGTGTTGCTGCCGACGCCAAAGGCCGTGAAGTATTCGTGGCGGTTGATTGCGTAGGTGAGGAACATGCCGCCGAAGAACAAGACTTCCGTGACCAGAAAGATCCACATGCCCAGTGTGGAGGATTCTTTCTGCTGCTCCAGGGTTTGAAATTGCCCGTATAGTTCTCCGGTGCGATGCACGCGGCGCTCCTTATTCTGTCGGCCGGGATGAAGCCCGGCCTCTACAAAATCTTTGTGCGGCACCCTTAGGGGCGCCGCCTTGCCTTCAAGCTTTCTCGCTCCGGCCGATTGAAGCGGACAGACTAAAGTCAGTCGTCGCCGTGAGCAGGGGCCAAAGGCGCTCCTGCAACCAAGCCAAGATCCGGGCGATTCAAAAAATCGTAAGGCTCCCAATCGACTACGGGCGTAACGTGAAAGTTTTCAGTAGGCGGCGGCGAATCCGTTTTCCATTCGAGGCCCGTGGCCGGCCAGGGATTGGGACCGGCAACCTTGCCGTAGCGCATGGACCAGGTGAGGTAGCACATCGGGAGGAGGTAGCCGAGCGCCAGGATGGAAGCTCCCGCAGTAGAAAGAACGTTGAGAACTTGAAACTCGGGAGGATAGCTGTGATAACGGCGCGGCATGCCGAGATAGCCAAGAATGAATTGGGGGAAGAAGGTCAGGTTGAATCCGATAAAGAGAATCACAGCGGCAAAGCGCGAGAGAGCTTCAGGATACAGCCTGCCTGTAATCTTAGGCCACCAAAAGTGCAGGCCGCCGACGTAACCCATCACCGCGCCTCCGACCATGATGTAGTGGAAGTGGGCGATGACGAAATAAGTGTCGTGAATGTGAATGTCCAGACCCAAGCAGGCGAGGAACAGACCGGTGAGGCCGCCAATAGTGAACAGGCCGATGAAGCCCAAGGCGTAGAGCATGGGGGCGTCCCAGGAAATTGAGCCTTTGTAGAGCGTGGACGTCCAGTTGAAGACTTTCACGGCCGAAGGAATGGCGACCAGATAGCTGAGGAAGGAAAACGCGAGCGCGGCGTAAGTGGATTCGCCGGTGACGAACATGTGGTGCGCCCAAACGAAAAAGCCGATGACCGCGATAGCGATACTGGAAGCGGCGATGAAGGAATAGCCAAAAATGGGTTTGCGCGCAAACGTGGGAATGATCTCGCTGATCACGCCCATCGCCGGGAGAATCATGATGTACACGGCAGGATGGGAGTAAAACCAGAAAAGGTGTTGGAACAGGATGGGGTCGCCGCCCATGGCGGGATTAAAGAAGCCCAGATGGAACATGCGTTCGAGACCGGCCAGAAGAAGCGTGATGGCTACGACGGGAGTGCCAAGAACCATCACGAGGCTCGTGGCGTAATGCGCCCAGGCGAAGAGAGGGAGGCGGAACCAGGTCATACCGGGAGCGCGCATGGTGTGGATGGTGACGATGAAATTGAGCCCGGTGAGAATCGAGGAGAAGCCGTTGATGAAAATACCGAGGACGGCGGGGGTAACCGCGGAATTTGAGTAAATGCTGCTGAGCGGAGTGTAGAAGGTCCAGCCGGTGTCCAATCCACCCGTGCTGAAGGAATAGAGGACGAAGCAGCCTCCGATAATGTAGATGTACCAGCTCAGGAGATTGATTTTGGGGAAAGCGAGGTCTTTGGCGCCAATCATCGGAGGGATCAGGAAGTTGCCGAGCACAGCGGGGATGGAAGGAATCAGGAAAAAGAAAATCATGGCTACGCCGTGCATGGTGAAGAGCTTGTTGTAGGTTTCTGGAGTGACCAGCGCGCCGTTGGGAGTCAGCAAGTGGATGCGGATCATAGTGGCGAAGATGCCGCCGATAAAGAAGAAGAACGTGACGGAAATCAGGTAGAGGAGGGCGATGCGTTTGTGGTCGGTGGTGAGCAGCCACGACTTAATTCCGTAATTGGCGTTGAGATAATGATCGCGCGGCAGGTGAAAGCCCGGTGATGGAGGCGTCTGATTCATCGTTATTTCTTTCCTGTGGACGACGCCGCAACCCCGGATCCCTTGGCGGGAACGGGCTGCGATTGCAGTGACTTGATGTAAGCGGTGAGCGCGAGGATCTGCTCCTCAGTCAACTGTCCCTGGAACGTGGGCATGAGCGGCTGGGAGCCGGCCACAATCTTTGCATTGGGTTGGAGAATCGATTCGCGGATGTAGGCGTCGTCGGCAGTGACGGTGGTGCCATCGGCCAGGAGGACTTTAGCCCCGTAAACTCCGCTAAGGGAAGGAGCGCGGCCAGTGCCGTTAGCCAGGTGGCAGGTGGCACAGGCTTTATCCGCGAAAAGTTTTTCGCCGGCGGCAACGGGATTGGCTTCAGCGCCCCCGGAACCAGAGAGCCATTCTGCGTAGTCGGTCGGTTCCATGACAATAACCCACCCGCCCATTAAGGCGTGATTCGTGCCGCAATACTGCGAGCAGAAGAAATGGTAGCGGCCCGGCTTGGTGGGACGGAACCACATGGTGTTGTAATGACCGGGCACCACATCCATCTTCACGCGGAATGCCGGCACGAAGAAATCGTGGATCACATCTTCACTGGCCAGCGTCAGGCGGACGTTGCGCCCGACGGGAACGTGCAGTTCGTTAATCTCTTTCAAGCCGTTGGGCTGCTGCGCCTTCCACATCCACTGCTTGCCGATGACGTAGATATCGAGCACGTCCGGGGGCGAGTGACGATAGTCCACGTAGACGGCGGCGCCCCAGCTAAACATGGTGAGCGCCAGGATGGACGGAACGATGATCCATGCGGCTTCGAGGCGCGCATCCCCGTGAATGGGAAAGCCCACGGCACTCGGAGCCTTGCGGTGGTACTTGAAAAAGAAATAGATGATGACGCAGGTGATGGCGAAAGCGAAGAAGACGCAGATGGATGTGATGTAAACCATCAGGCCGTCCACATGGGGCGCGAAGTTGGACGCCTCCGGCGGATACAATGGCAATTGCGATTGCACGGCTCTAGTGCGCTCCTTGCAGGTTCGAGTGGTCCGCGTGAAGTTCGCGGCGCCGGAAAATCCAGATTCCCCCGACAATCGTAAAAATGGTCAAGATGCCGCCGATGCGGATGATCCTGAGAATGGTCGCGCTGTATTTTGCGCTCGATGGATCATAGTGATAGCAGAACAGCAGGACGTGATCGATGGGAGAACCAATCCTTCCGGCAGAAGCGTCCACCAGGCCGAGGCGCATGTCGCGCCCGGGGTATTCGACGCCATAAAAGTAACGCGAGATGCGGCCGTCCGCGGTCAAGAGCATCACGCCGCTGGCGTGCGCGAATAATTTAGATTTGGCGTCGTAGCGGAACCGGAAATTCGCGGCGCGCGTGATGGCTTCGATGGATTCCTGCGAGCCAGTGAGGAAATGCCATCCCGAAACCGTCTCCGGCCGGTGGAAGCGGGCGAGGGCAGCTTGCTTTTTCTCCGCGGCAAGCTCGGGCGTGTCGTGCGGATCAAAGCTAATAAAAACCACTTCGTAGTCGCGGCCGGGGTTGAAGGAAAGCATGCGCAGAGTGCCGACGACGCCCATCTGAATCTGGTCGCACAACATCGGGCAGCGGTAATAAACGAAGGCCAGCACCACGGGCTTCTTCTGGCCGAAAAACTCGCGAAGCTGAACGTCGCGCCCGGTTTCGTCGCGGAAATGCAAATCGAGCGGCATCTGGCCATTCAGAGACGGCTCGAAACCGACGTTCTGCAAGGCGGGAGGCATCATGGCGGAGGTCGGTCCGACATTACTGGGAACGGTCTGAGCTTGCGGCGCAGAGGAAGCTGCGAGCAACGCGAGGACTCCGAAAATGTAGCGGGTCTTTCTCATTTGCTTATTTCTTCTTCTCCGCCGAAGGCGTTGCAAAAGAAGGCAAACCCTTCTCTGCGACGATTTTCATCGCGTCTTCGACGGGAATCTGCGCGATGCCGGCATTTTTGTCGATCCACTCCAATTTTTCATTCGCGTCAATGTCTGCTTTGAGTTTATTGCGCAAGTCCTTTTGAGGATCCGTATCGTGGCCGGGGACGCCCTGCAGGCGCGGTTCCGGCGGGTAATCCTTGGCGAGAGCCGCGCGCGAGGGAGGTGGCGGCGCATCCGAGGAGGCAGCGAGGTTGGAGGTGAAACGCAAAATGAATATGCAAACTATCAAGGCGATGACGGTGGCCAAGGCCAAGGCGATTAGGTACCAGTAGATGGTTCCCACCTTAATATCGCGTTCCTCGAACGAAACGTCGGAGTGACGAGGCGCGCCACTGGGCGTTTCCGCGGTCTTGTGATGCTCACTCATGGTGCTGTTCAATGGCCTCCTCTAATTTGGGATCGCCGAGTGGCAGTAGCGGGCACTGCTTCAAATTAAAAGCGAAGAAGCCGAGCCACAACCCGCCCAGAGCGATGGGCAATACCAGGTCAAGCCATGAGGGCACCGCGCTCGAAGTGAATTCCGGCCTGGTCATCCAGAAAAGATCGACGAGCCGCATGACGATCAGCCACACGGCGATTTTGGAAAGAATCTGAGCTCTGCGTTTCAGGTCTTGCGAAAGAAGCAGGAAAAAAGGAACAAAGAAGTGGAAGACGACCACGATCACGGCGACGACGCCCCATTCGCCATACAGCCTCGTACGGTAGAAGCTGATCTCTTCGGGCTGGTTGCCGGACCAGACGATGAGTAGTTGAGAGAAATCGAAATAGGCCCAAAGCATCACAAATGCGAGAAGCAGCTTGCCCAGGTCGTGGAGATGGCGCGGCTGAAGGATGCCGGAAAAAGGCTCGGAGCGAGCGAGCAACACGACCACCGCGATCATGAGCGACAGGGAGGAGATGAGCTGCGCACCAACAAAAATAAATCCATAGATGGTGGAAGCCCAGTGCGGAGAGATGGACATGACCCAGTCGATGGCGGCGAAGCTCATGGCAAAGACATAGAGAATGATTCCGGGTCCGGCGAGTATCTTAAAACGTTGCCGCAACGCCCGATCCGTCCGGTTGATGTCCTGCTGTTTCGACAAAACGTTGAAGATGAACATCAGGGCGAGCCACACGGCAAAATAGATGACCGCGCGAATCAGGTAACCATTGTGCGTTAAATAGTTTTTTTGAAAGGCGGAGAGCGCGCCTTCGCCCGACGCTGGAGCGTTCAGCCAGCCTTTATCATCACCATGCCCGGCATAAAGGTAGCGCATGCCGAAAATGGCGATGGGCAAAAAGGCGACGGCAAGCAATGGGAGCGTGCGGGTGGCGGATTCGAGGGGACGCCGGATGATGATTCCCCAATGGCCGGAGGTCAGGTGTTGCAGCATGACCAGACCAAGAGAGCCCAGTGCAAGCCCCAGAAACAAAAGGAAACTCATCAAATAGGAAGCAAAAAAGGTTTGCGGTGAATGGACAGCCCCATAAATCGCCAGCAGCAAGGCGATGGCGCCGACGCCAAACGCGCGCGTTTGCAGGCGGCTGATGCTTTCTGGCGCAGGATATTCTTGAACGGCCATCAGTTATGGCCTCCTGTGGAATCCCTGGAGCTTCCTGAATGATTCAGTTTTTCGCGGAGTTCCGCGGGCAGGTCCGCGACTTTGGCGTTGCGGCTCAGTTGCAACGCACGTTCATAGGCAACTATGGCCCAACGGTCACGCGGCGGAATCTGCGCGGAATAGCCATACATTGCGCCGAAGCCATCGGTAATCACGTCGAAAAGATAACCGTTTGTCGTCTGGCGGAGGCGGTCCTGATGAAAGCTAGGCGGATGCTTCATTCCGCGCATGGAGATTATGCCGTTGCCGTCACCCTGCAGACCGTGACACGGCATGCAGAAAATCTTATAGCGGTTCTGGCCGCGATCGAGAAGTTCCTGATTTATAGGCAGCGGAAAAGCGTTTGATTCCTTGGGAACGAAGAGCGCATCGTCCGCAATCGAGCCGTGGGCCACGGTGTTTTCCACCAAGGGCCGCTCCGATCGTCCATCCTCGAAGAAATCCGAAGGAGAAAGGGGGAGATTCTTGGGCTGATTGGCCATGTCCTGCTTGAGATAGCGGCAACCTCCGGAAAGAAGAAACGCCGCCGCGGCACAAGCCACAACGAGAACGCGCGAGGAGCTAGTCATCGGTCACCTCGCTGACGTGATGCGGATGCAAGCCTTGAAGGAAGCGGGCCGTCTCGACAATATGGAATTTCGGGTCGCGCGCCTCGATGCAGACATAGAAGCGATCGGATGTGGCATGGACGAAGCGCTTCAGGTTGAAAACGGGGTGATGCGGCTGAGGCAAGCGGTTTAGCGCAAGCATCCCGAACACCGCACAAAGGGAAGCGCCCAAGATAGTCAGCTCGAAAGTCACGGGAATGAACGCCGGCCAGCTGTTCAACGGCCTGCCGCCGATATTCTCGGGGTAGGAGACAACATTTGCCCACCACTGGAAGCCAAAACCTCCAAGACCACCGAAAAGCCCGCCAAGGAGCGTTATGAATGGCACCATGTTGCGTTTCAGGCCCATGGCATGAGCGAGGCCTTCCACAGGAAACGGCGTATACGCGTCCATGCGGCGATACCCGGCGGCGCGAGTCTTCTCCACGGCATGAATCAGTTGCTCGGGAGTATCGAACTCCGCCATGACGCCGTAAATGTGGGAACGGTGCTGTTCCATTACTTTTCTTCCTCGGATGTTTCCGCAACGAGTTCGCGCATTTCCGCGATGGAAATCGCAGGAAGAACACGCACGAACAGGAAGAGGAGCATGACAAAGAATCCGATGGTGCCGGTGAACGTGGCCCAATCCCAGAAGGTTGGCTGGTAGCGGCCCCAGGCCGAAGGCGTGAAATCGCGGGTGAGGCTGATGACAACGATGACGAAGCGCTCGAGCCACATGCCCGTGTTAACGACAAGAGACATCAAGAAGAGGAACACGACATTGTGGCGCAATCTGTAGGACCAGAGGGACTGCGGCAACACGATGTTGCACAAAATCAGGGCATAGTAGAAATGAGAGTAGGGGCCGTGCAGCCGCTGCTGCACCAGGAACACATCAAACTTGTTGCCACTGTAAAGAGACAAGAAAAACTCAAAGAAATAGCCGTAAGCGACGATGAGGCCCGTGGCGAGCATGACTTTGGCCATGTTGTCGAGGTGCCGCATGGTAATGAAGTCCTCAAGGCCGTACGCTTTGCGCAGGGGGATGGCGATGGACAGCACCATGGCGAATCCGGAATAGATTGCGCCGGCGACAAAGTAGGGGGGGAAGATGGTGGTGTGCCATCCAGGAACAATTCCGACGGCAAAGTCGAAGCTGATCACGGAGTGCACGCTGAGAACAAGCGGGGTGGCCAATCCAGCGAGAAGCAGATACGCGGATTGATAGCGGTGCCAATGGCGAACGGAACCGCGCCAGCCCATGGCCAGCATGCCGTAAATGAGTTGCTTTGATTTGGTGGTGGCGTGATCGCGGAGCGTTGCCAAATCCGGAATGAGCCCGACGAACCAGAAGAGCAGGGAAACCGTGCCATAAGTGGAAACCGCAAAGACGTCCCAGATAAGCGGGCTGCGAAATTGTGGCCAAAGCCCCATCGTGCTGGGATAAGGGAACATGTAGTACGCCATCCACGGGCGGCCGGTGTGAATCAGTGGAAAGATGCCCGCGCACGCAACGGCGAAGAGCGTCATGGCTTCGGCAAAACGATTGATCGAAGTGCGCCACTTTTGATTCAGCAGGAACAAGATGGCGGAGATGAGCGTGCCCGCGTGGCCGATACCGATCCACCAAACGAAGTTGACGATGGCGAATCCCCAGCCGATGGGAATGTTGATGCCCCAGATACCGACGCCCTTGGTGAATAGCCAGCCGATGGCGATAGTCATCAATGCGGTGAAGCCAAAGGAAAGCGCGAAGCCAATGTACCAGCCGAAGGAAGTGGGGCGGGTGAGAACGATGGAGCTGATTTTGTCGGTCACCGACCCGAAGGTGTGACCCGGGCCTAACACGGGCGTCAGCCGGCGGATTTCAGGAGAATCGATTGGCGGCTGGCTGGCGCTCATGCGCTCTCCAGTTCCGGATTCGGATTGCGGACCGCCGCCAGGTAGGTGGTGCGCGGGCGCGAATTCAGCTCGGGCATAATCTGGTAGTTGCGCTGCTGTGCACGCAACTTGGAAACGCGGCTATTGGGATCATTGGCGTTGCCGAAAACGATGGCTTGCGAGGGGCAAGCTTGTTCGCAGGCCGTGGCGATGGCGCCGTCGGCAACGGGCTGATTCTTTTCGTCTGCTTCGATGCGTGCTTTGTCGATGCGCTGGACGCAGTAGCTGCATTTTTCCATGACGCCGCGGCTGCGGACGGTCACTTCCGGATTGCGCATGAGCTTGAATTGCGGAGTTTCCCAGTCCTGGAAGCGCAGGAAATTGAAGCGGCGCACTTTATAGGGACAGTTGTTCGAGCAATAGCGCGTCCCGACGCAGCGCTGGTAGACCATATCGTTCAGGCCTTCCGCGCTGTGAACGGTGGCGCCCACGGGACAGACCTGCTCGCAGGGCGCGTTTTCGCACTGCTGGCAAGGAACTGGCTGGAAGAAAGTGTCGGGATTGTCGAGCGCCGGCTGATATTCGGAGGGATCGCCCGTGGATTTGCCGCTGGCAGCAGAGAGTGTGTTCGCATAGTAGCGATCCACGCGAATCCAGTGCATCTCGCGTCCCCGCATCACCTGTTCTTTGCCCACTACCGCGATGTTGTTTTCCGCCTGACATGCGATGACGCAGGCATTGCAGCCGTTGCAGCTATTCAGGTCAATAGCCATCGCCCATTTGTCGCGCTTGTACGGAAATTCCGCCTCGCCTTTGTAGAGAGAATCGTTTATTAGCGGAAGTTCCTCGTGTTCGTGAGCGAAATTGGGATTCTTGTGGTACTCGTCCAGCGTGCCGGAAACGAGAATGTGGCGGCCTTCCATGTTGAAGTGATACTGCGTGCAGGCAAGCGGATAATCATCGCCAGTTTTTCGGATCACGCTGGATGACGCGCTCGCGGCCCAGAGAGCGTTCGAGGCGCGCACAACGTAAGCGTTGAAACCTTTATTTGTGCCGGTGTATCCGGCTTTTTTGCGCCCATACCCAAGCGGCAGAACCACAACGCCTTCGGCTTGGCCGGGCAGGATCCACGCCGCGGCGGTGACTTTGCTTCCGGAAAGCGAAATATCCACAACGTTCGAGAGAATCTGGCCGTGTTCGCCGCCGCGCGAAGGGATGCTGTGCGTGAGACCGAGCTTCTCTGCGGTCTTTGGACTGACCAACGCCGCGTTGTCCCAAGTGAGTTTGGTGACGGGCTTGGGCAATTCCTGAAGCCATCCGTTATTCGCAAAGCGACCGTCATAAATGCTGGGGTCCGGGCGAAAAAGGAATTCGAGCTCGCCTGACGTGCTTTCCTTGGCCGGGGAAAGGCTAGCGGGATTGAATTTCAGCGAAACATTGATGGGAGCAAATGCAGTCCCAGCCACCACGCCATCGTTCAGCGTTTTGCGCCAGAACTTTTCGAAATCAGCGGAAGGATTCGCGGCCTTCAGCTGGTCACGAACCGCATCGTAAGCCGAGAGGCCCGGCTTGTCGGTAAACGCGGCAAGCACTTCGTGCACAGAATGCGTGCGGTAGAGCGGCGCGATGAGCGGCTGAACGACGCTGACCGTGCCGTCAAAAGCGCGGGCATCGCCCCAGGTTTCGAGGTAATGCGATTCCGCGACGTGCCAGTCGCAGTACTGCGAAGTCTCGTCAAAATGCGGGCTGACTTGAATAACCGTTTCGATCTTTTTGCCTTTGAGCTTTTCCTCAAAGCGCAGCTTGGAAGCAAAATCGAAGTCGTGCGGCGCCGTATAGACGGGGTTGACGCCAAGAATCAGCAGTGTGGTGACTTTGCCAGCGTCGATGTCCGCACAAAGCTCGCGCAAAGAATCCAGGTGATTGACGGGGTGCGCCTCGACCGGCTCCGTGTAATACAGCGTGGTGCCAACGTTGCCGAGGGCATGGTTCACCACGTGGACGAGCGCATGCACTTCGGCAGGTTGCTGCTCGCCCGCGACGACCAGGCTGCGGCGGGGATACTTCTTCAAATCCTTTACTACGGCATCGAGCCACTTCTCGGTGTCGTGGGCGAGCTTCCCGCTGCCTCCCAACCCGAGCTTCGCCGCCAACGCGCGTGCGAACTGCTCGATTTCCACGCTGCGCAGTGGCAACCGATGGTCCGCGCTCGAGCCCGTAACCGAGGGCGTAGGCTCGACGACATAGAGGCGGCTCATCTCGAGACCGAGGCGATCCGCTCCGTTGAACTGATCCAGCTTGCGGCGCCGGTAAAACTCTCGCATGTAGCGGACATTGCCGGGCCCGCTGGCGAGGAAATCGGAGTCAAGCGAAAGGATGACCTCGGCATTCTCCGGGCGATACACCGTGTTGACGTAATTCCCGAAAGCGAGCTTTGTGCCCTCGCGCGTTCCATCTCCGACGGCCGGTTCCCATTGATGCCATTTCGCCATGGGATACAGAGTCAGAAGGTTTTGCAAATCCGCGGCAAGCAAGGGCGAATTGATGATTCCACTGAGAATGCGGAGCCCTTCGCCTCGCGTTGCCCGCAGTGTGCTGGCGAGTGATTGCGCGGCGTCCAGAAACTGCGACCACGTCTGAATCTCCCCGGCTTTGGTTGCTGTTTGCGCGCGATCGGGATCATAAAGGTCCAGGATGGAGGCTTGCGCAAACACATTCGTAGCGCCAAGGCTTGAAGGATGGTCAGGATTCCCTTCAATCTTGGTTGGCCGCCCCTCGTGACTCTCCACGAGCAGGCCAATGGCGTCGGCGCCAAACGGCATGGCCGTGGCATAAAACTGCGGGTTGCCGGGAACCACGCCATCCGGTTGCTTGACGTAGGGAACGATGTATTGCTCCGGCGCGCGGCCGCAGCCGGAGAGGCCCGCGAGCGCCAGCGATGCCGCCATCAGCCTCAGGAAATCGCGCCGGTCTACGGAATCATCCCATTCCGAGGGCGCCTGGCGAGGAAACTCGCGGTGAAGCAGTTCCTCAAAGTCCGGATCGCAGGCGAGTTCTTCGAGCGTGCGCCAATACTGCTTGCCGGTTTTCGATTGCAGCTGGGCGCGGACGGCCGCCAGGTCCAGCGGCCGATGCGCCGAAGACACGTTGTCCAGGTGTTCGTCTGGAGACGGCCTATCTTCTTTGTGTTGTGCTTGATCGCTCATACGTTTCATCAGCGGTGACAGGTCGAGCAGCTTGTCAGCTCGGCTATGGTCCGAATGTGGCGCTCCTGCGCGAGTCTCTTTCCGATTTCTTCCTGGTTGGCTGGAGCCTTCCAATTCATGTTGTAGACGTCCTCAGGATTTTCACGCAGCACCGCCTCCGGATTCCTGTGACAATCCAAACACCACTGCATCAACAGCGTGTTGGCTTGAAAGACGAGCGGCATCTCGTCCACGTGCCCGTGGCAGGTGCTGCATCCCACGCCTTTGTTCAAATGAATGCTGTGGTCGAAATAAACAAAATCCGCAAGCCGGTGGATTTTCACCCACCGGATCGATTTGTCGTCACGATAGCTTTCACGAACCGGCTCCAGGTAACCGGCGTTGTTAAAAAGCACGGAATGGCAATTCATGCAAGTCTTCGTGGGCGGAATCCCGGCAAAAGCGGAGGTTTCCACGCTCGTATGGCAATAGCGGCAGTCAATTCCGTCGTCTCCGACGTGGTGTTTGTGGCTGAACTGCACGGGCTGCTCGCGAGTAATGTTCTGCCGCGTTAAATAAGGAGAGCGCGCCGCCGCCAGCACCGCCAGGACAGCAAAACCCATAATGAAAAAAAACGAAAAGACACTAA
>QHYL01000133.1 GCA_003224105.1 Acidobacteriota bacterium
ATTGCAAGCGTAATGCCGTTCCGCTTGCAATCCGACCAGGACTCGCAGGCCATGGCGATGCGCCTTATCGAGAAGCCAGCGCGGCGGCGCGGTATATGTCCGCACAGCATTAATGCCGTTCGCGGACATCGCTGCAAAGTCCTGCTCGACAACCTTAGGAGAAGGAAATGCGTCGCCATAAGAATTCGGCCGGAAGGTTCCGTAGGTCACACCGCGAGCGTAAAACTTTTCTTCGCCGACCCAAAGAAATTTGCCCCCGACAGAAACGATGTTAGGGTCCGAGGCCGCTCTAGGAGCCGCCACGAGCGCCGGCAACGCCGCAGGCGAACGCGCGGGCACTTGTGGCGAACCAACCAGGGGTGTGGCTCTCAGCGCCATTTCACGCTCGGGCGGGACCGCCGATCCACACCATCGCCGCTGTTTATTTGGTAACGAACCTGCCCGGTCCCTCTGACGCGTTCCACGAGATTCTCTTCAGCGCACGCGCCGTAATATTTCTTCCTGACCATCCCCCATCACCTGTGTCGGAACTTGAGCATTTTCGAACCAGCAGTCTAAAGGTGTTCTGCTTCAAAAGGGCCGAGGCTTGCCGAGCAATTCGATTTTTTTTTGCGCAAGCTCCTTTCTTCGTCCAAGTCTTCTGCAGCCAACAATTTCTCAAATAGCCCGCAATGCCCTACTGTGAAGGCCTAGGGAGATTGCCCTGGAACGCTTCTCCTTAACGACGACAGGTTGGCATGTCGCTCGTTTTGCTGGTTGGGCTAGTTCAAGTTTTCTTGGGCCCTTAACTTGAACGAAATCAAGGCGATCAAATAAAGTTCATCACGGTTCGCCGCAATCCTTCGGAGGCGGCGATGTATTCTCCTGCCCTGCTCAGCGGGTTCTTTGGGATGGGGCTCTCCACAGTTATTTTTTGCAGCGCCTGCCCACGTTAATGAACATCCTGTGAACGTGTCAATCCTCCTGGCGAAGTAAGGAGATTGACGGCATGTCAATGCAGTATTAACCCAAAGTGACTCCTTGTAAGGGAAAACCACAGAACGATTCGGGGAAATACCGTATGCCAATCCTTGAAACGGAAAGGGGAGAAAGTGGCGATGGAAGGTTTGATGGGTCATTTGATTCAGGCTTGCAGAATTCTTGCGATGATTCCGGCTCTGCTATCAGCCGCCATTTTCATCATGATGGAGCGCAAGAAAGCCTTTACGGTGTTCGGGCTAATGCCCATCCCGTCCGCAATCTGTTGAGTGTTAAACCCGCGCACCAGGTGCTCCACGGTCTCAACTTCTCTTCGCGTCAGACGGAAACGCTTGGGCAAATTGGAGAGGTCGATGCTTTGCTTTTTGTTTCTCTCTAACAGTAGAGCGACGGCCGGTTTGAAACCATTGGCAAGCGGCGACCTTAATGAGAAAAGCCGCAGCTGATAGCGTCTCCTGCCTGAAGTAAGGGAGCCATTCCCTTTGAGCTGCCTGGATCCATTGGCTCCCTCAAAAAGCGCTTGAACGCGGCTTTCCAGGAGGCTATCAGGGCCATGGTTCTTAGTGAGGTGTGTGGGGTATGTCAGAGCAGACAAGGCCTCTTGGTTTGCGTACAGCGGGCGAAGCGCCGTATCCAAAAGAAGGAACCCAGCTGAGCTGGCTTGTGCGCCATCGGATGGAGGGCTTTTTTCCTCCCTGGATCCTTCCGCGTCATTCAGCGGACGCGTCCCGGAAGACAGATACCGAGACATGGCCCTTACATTTTTTCTTCCGAATTTACTCTTGCTCTGGGCGGCGTTGCCCCGCATCTGCATGTTGAACCCCAGATTCAAACTCGACGATGTTCTTGGATTGAGTGCGACGATCTACCAAGCTCGTACGGTATCCTGTTCCCGAGGGGCCGAACTGAACCGGCCAACCACTCGATAGGCCGGAGTGCTGTCGTGAGGATCCTACGGCAAGGCAGAATCACGCCGTACGGCTGGGGCTACAATTTGAGATGAAAAATGCGCAAGAAAAGCTGCTTAAAGGGTCTTTTTGGTGTCTTACCTATCGATGTCTACCTAATTCTACCCAATGCCGTTAAATGGGCAGTCGCAGCCTGGCCTCACACCCTCGAGCGTCAGACCGGTTCCGCAAAGTAAGCTCTCCACCGTGAGCTTCGGCGATCTGCCGGCTAAGAACCAGACCAATCCCGGAGCCACCCTGCTTCGTGGTGAAGAAGGGCACAAACAGATTGGCAGTGTTAGGCAGCCCAGGACCATCGTCGACAACCCACAGCTCGACCTGCCCGCGTTTACGCGTCCAGCCAACTTGAACCTCTCCTTTGGTTTCCAGCGCCGCGTCGGCAGCGTTGCGAATTAAATTGATCAAGAGCTGCTCCAATTGATCCGGGTCGGCGGAGATGACGGCGTCTGGGCCTTTTCCCATGCTTACCTTCACGCGAGTTTCCAGCTTTACCGTCCTGCCCACCCATTCCGAAACCCTCACAGAGCGAATCACCGCGAACCGCAGGGGATTTCGCGGCGGCGACCAGGCTGCTTTCGAGACTCTGCGCCACCGATTGAATAGGAGCGAGCGAGTTATTCAATTCGTGGCCCAGAACGCGGATGATCTTTTGCCACGCTTTGCGTTCCTCGTCGCGCAGTGTCCGGCTCAGGTCGCTCAGGACGATCAGGTGGTGCGGCAGGCCTCCCTGCCGGAACGAGCCGCGGCGCAGCCCCCAGCGTCCCGAGCCTCCGGAGAAAGCCAGTTCCATCATGCGGCTGGGCTCACCTTCCAGGCACGCGCCGAGTCCTAGTTCTTCCGCTGTGAATCCGAGGAGACGTTCCACAGGGTAGCCCAGGAGGTGCGCACCTGCGCGATTGACGAGCCGCAGCTTTTTATCCTGATCAAACGTAAAAATCGCGAGATCGATTTCTTCCAAGACGGTTCGAAGGAGGGCTGACGCTTCCAGCGCGTCGAGGCGCTGCAGCCGCAAGGTTTCGCTGAGGGCGTTTACCTCCACCATCACTTCGCCCATGGCGTCGTCCGCTCGCGCTCCGCGGCCGCGCATCGAAAAATCTTCCTCGCGCAAGGCAGCCAAAAGGTTTGAGAGAGTCTGCAGGGAAAAGATCACGCGCTGTTGCAGGGAGAAACCCAAGCCTAGCCAGAAGACAACGATGAAGAACGTTAAGGTCCAGGCGCCGCCGGAAGAGAAGTTTCCGGTCCACACTAAAATCAATGCCACGAGCGAGCCTGGAAGGCCAACGGCCAGCGCTAGGAGCTGGATGCGGCGCTCATAAGTCATCGGCCTCATTCCAGTTGATGCTTTTGCAGCCGGCGGTACATGGCGCTCCGGCTCAATCCCAAGGCTTTGGCGGCCTGGCTGACGTTCCCCTCGTGGCGGGAAAGTGTGCGCTGAATCAGATACTTCTCCACTTCGTCGAGGCTCATCTCCTCGAGCTTGGCGGCAGCGCCGGCGGTTTGCGCGCGCAAGCCGAGGTCCGCCGCGCGAACGGACGGCCCTGGGGACAGCAGCACGCCTCTTTCCACCGCGTGATCGAGTTCGCGCACATTTCCGGGCCAGGGGTGCTCATGGAGGTCTTTGAGCGCCGCGGAATCGAAGCTGGTAATGTTCTTCCGGTAGCGTTGCGCGTAGCCGTGAAGGAAATGATGCGCAAGCAGATCAATATCATCACGGCGGTCGCGCAGCGGGGGCAAATGAATCTCGATGGTGTTCAGGCGGAAGAGAAGGTCCTGCCTGAACCTGCCAGCGGCAGCCTCTGAGTTGACGTCCGCGTTCGTTGCTGCTAGAACCCTCACATTCACGCGGCGTGTGGTGGAAGAACCGACACGTTCGAGGTCCCCAGTTTCCAGAACGCGCAAGAGTTTGGCCTGCAGGTTCAAGGGAACGTTGGCAATCTCGTCCAAAAACAGCGTGCTGCCGTCGGCAAGCTCGAAGCGCCCCACGCGGTCGGAACGCGCATCGGTAAAAGCGCCCTTCACGTGTCCGAACAGTTCGCTTTCAAAGACGCCCTCCGAAAGGCCCCCTGCGTTCACGGTCACCATGGGTTTTGTCGCACGCGAGGACAAAGCATGCAGCGTCCGTGCCACCACTTCTTTACCCGTGCCATGTTCTCCAGTGATCAGAACGTTGGCGTCGGAGGGACCAATCTGTCCGATGAGTTCAAGCACGGGAGCCATCGCCGGAGAATTGGCCAAAAAAGTTGGCCGCGATTCCGCGCGCAAGATGCGGTTCTCTGCTTCCAGGCGCGACGCCTGTCGCAATGCCTGCCGTAACTCAATTTGTGTTCGAATGATGGCGAGCAGGCGCTGATTTTCCCAGGGCTTGGGGATGAAATCCCGCGCTCCGCGGCGCATCGCTTCGACCGCTAATTCGATGCTGCTCCAGGCGGTCATGACCACCACGGGCACGGTGCTGTCGATGACCTGGATGCGCGTGAGCAGATCGAGCCCTTCCTGACCAGAGGTTGTGTCTCGCGCGTAATTCAGGTCCATCAGGACGGCGTCGAATTCGCGCGCTTCGATGGCGTTTATGGCCTCGGCAGGAGAGGCCACTCCTTGCGTCTCGTAGCCCTCGCCCTTAAGCAACAAACGAAGCGAATCGCGGATGTCCTGCTGGTCGTCTGCCAAAAGCACTCGATAAGATGGCGCGCTGGAAGTCTTCATTCGATTGTATTTATAGAGTTTATCTTAATGCCCCGCTTCGGGCACAGGCAACAACCCGGGAAATCGGTGAAATCGAGCTCTATTCGTAGCGTAATGCGACCAGCGGATCCACACGCGTCGCCCGCCAAGCCGGAACCCACGACGCCAAAAGCGCCACAAATGTCAATGCAAGCGACGTGCCTGCAAACG
>QHYL01000134.1 GCA_003224105.1 Acidobacteriota bacterium
GGCAGCAACGCGCTGGACTTCAATACCACGGGCAAAGGAACCACCTGCTGCGGCGGTACCCTGGGATCCCTGGTGGCTAGCGGAGCCACTCAATACATCCTCAGCGCCGATCACGTACTGGCTCGAAGCAGCGCCGGAGCGCCCGGCGAAGCCATCCTGCAACCCGGCACCATTGACACAAACTGCAGCACACAAGGCACGCAGACCGTCGCCAACCTCACACAAGGATCTTTTAGCGCGCAAAATCCCCTATCCGCCACGGTGGACGCCGCGATCGCTCAAGTGGCTTCCGGCATGGTCGATTCCACTGGAAAAATCCTCATGCTGGGCAACGCCGTCGATTCTACCGGAGTTCCCGTTCCCGGAGCGCCCCAGGCTGGACAGGGCCAAGCCTCAACCGTTGGCTTGGCGGTGGCAAAGTCCGGCCGAACCACCGGCTTGACGTGTTCTACGGTCCTGGCCACGAATCTCAGCACGAGCGTGCAATACTCCACGAACTGTGACGGCACGGGAACTATTTTCAGTGTTACATATACGAATCAGGTGGACGTGGCGGGCGGCGATTTCTCAAGCGGCGGAGACTCCGGGTCGCTCATCGTTACCCAAAGCAACGCCACTCCTGTTGCACTGCTCTTCGCCGGGTCCACCTCAGACACCGTGGGCAATCCCATTTCGGACGTTTTGAACTTCTTCGCTTCCAATGGCCACACGCTCAGTTTTGTTGGCGGAAGTCGCGGGCCGGGAGCCACTCCGCAAGTCATTGGCTGCATGCTTCCCGGGCCTCAGGCAGGGATGGCCGCGCGTCTTGCGGTACAGAAAGCCACGCCGTCCACGGAGGCTGTCGCCCATGCAACGGCTGTGCGCGATGCACATGGCACGGAATTGCTGGGCCATCCTGAAGTACAAGCCGTTGGCGTAGGAGCAAGTTACGACAATCCGGACGAGCCGGCGATTTTGCTTTTTGTGACAAAAGGGCAGCCGCGAACGAGTCTCCCTGCTGTGGTGGATGGCGTTCGCACGCGCATATTGGAAGGCGAGCTCTTCTCGCAGCGCGGATTGCTCTCACCCGAGGAGAGCGCCGCGCTCGAGCAATCCGCGGCACCGCCACAACTCGTTTACTCTATCCCTGAGACAGAAGTTGTGCGCGCCAAGGTCGTGCATGCGGCGCATGTGGACGAATTGATGAGGATGAACGGCGTGCAGGGCGTGGGCATCACATCGAGCGTGGACTCGCCGGGCGAGGCCGCGCTGATGATTTTCCTGATCGAAGGGATACCGCATCCGGCTATCCCGCCCGTTATCGACGGCCTCAGGACCCGCATCCGTGTGAGCAGCCGCTTCCACGCCGGTCTCGATGGGACCGGATCACAACGAGCCTGCCCGGTGCCGAGACCGAAAAGAAAGCGCCCAACCCCGCAGCCAAATCGAACTGCAGGCTTGAACCCGAAGCTATAGCCGTACATATGAAGGGGGAAACCAGCCCCTGGGCTTTCTTATCTTAAAGCTTCCCTTCACAGTGATGCGGGCGTAGAATCCGCTCAAAATCAAGCCGAATTCGCTCCTTCGGCGGTGCTCGACCTGTCGGGAGGATGCTATGCGCCGGACGCTCTTTGTTGCGAGTGCGATGTTTCTCTGCGGAATTGTTTTCCCAAGACCAAATTTTACGCAGGAAAAAGCCGCATCTACAGAACCAAAAATGACGGAGGAGGACACCGCTAAGAAGAATCCCATTCCGCCAACGGCCGAGAGCCTGGCGGAAGCGCGGAAAATGTTCGGGTACAATTGCGCGATGTGTCATGGAAAAACCGGCGACGGCAAAGGCGACCTTGCCGCAGACATGAAACTCGAACTTCGGGACTGGCGTGATCCGGCTTCTCTCGAGAAGCTGACCGATGGCGAACTCTTTTGGATTATTAGTAACGGAAAAGGGAAAATGCCGGGAAATGGCGAACGCGATAAGGAAAGAATGCGCTGGAACTACGTGAACCTGGTGCGTTCTTTCGCTAAGAAAGACGCTGCGGCCGCAGACAAGCCCAAGACCGAGAACCCCCAGCCTTAAATCTGCGAATGCTCGCCCTTACACTGGATGTCCTGGGCCGCCGGCGCGATTTGCAGGTCTTACCACCGCGTGACGGCTCATGGGGCCGTGATATGCTCACCTAGAGAAATTCTGAAAGGAGCAAACGGATGGCCCACGCGCCGCAATTTTTGAAGCTGGTCAATGAAACGAAGAAAAAGGTCAAAGAAACGAATGTAGCCGACGTCAAACGCCGCATGGACGCGGGAGAAAAGCTTCTTCTCTTGGACGTTCGCGAGGACAATGAATGGGCCAACGGCCACATCCCCGGAGCGATCCACTTGGGAAAAGGCATCATTGAACGCGACATCGAGCAGCAAGTGCCCGATACTAGCGTAAAACTCATCCTGTACTGCGGCGGCGGATTCCGTTCGGCGCTGGCCGCCGAGAATCTTCAGAAAATGGGCTACTCGAACGTGGAATCCATGGACGGTGGCTGGAAAGGCTGGGTGTCCGCCGGATTGCCCACGGCCAGGGGCTAGCAACTTAGTTCGTTTTGATTCTCTCTAGAAAAATTGGCTGGGGCGGGAGGATTCGAACCTCCACCATCCTCATTAACAGTGAGGTGTCCTACCGATTGGACCACGCCCCAGCGGGTGGCAATCCGCCAGGATTGCAGGAAAACGCTGGAAGTAGGCGGGCTTGGCCGCAAAAAAATGCGGGCAAGGCTAATTTTAAGATACCACGAATGCGCTGAACCGCGCGAGGCCCGCGAGAAAATTAAATCAAACAAAACCTGCATCGAACGCACCCTTGAAGTTGTCAGAAGCTCAAGAAGCCACAAGCGCGAGAGCCCTGGCAACATTCAGGTCTTCCCCTGATGCAGATCGCCAAAGCAGTTTCGCGATGCGCCATAAATTTGAATTTTTCATCCGAAAAGTTGTTTCAAATCTCACGATGCAAAAATTCCCCGAAAAAGTATCGGCTTGGATATTGCATTCCATAAACTTTTATCGGAAAATATGCGGTCAAAGTTGGCCCGGGTTTTTGCGCTTCCCGGTTAACACGTGGGACGCCCTAGCATAGGGCCCTTTCAGTGCGCTCCCCGCCAAAGTGCAAAAAACGAACATGGCGCAGATTTTTCATAGAAGCACGAACCTCATCTCTAGATTTAGTGTCTTTTCGTTTTTTTTCATTATGGGTTTTGCTGTCCTGGCGGTGCTGGCGGCGGCGCGCTCTCCTTATTTAACGCGGCAGAACATTACTCGCGAGCAGCCCGTGCAGTTCAGCCACAAACACCACGTCGGAGACGACGGAATTGACTGCCGCTATTGCCATACGAGCGTGGAAACTTCCGCTTTTGCCGGGATTCCGCCCACGAAGACCTGCATGAATTGCCATTCCGTGCTCTTTAACAACGCCGGTTACCTGGAGCCGGTTCGTGAAAGCTATCGTGACGACAAATCGATCCGGTGGGTGAAAATCCACCGGCTTGCGGATTTTGTTTATTTCGATCACAGCATTCACGTGAACAAAGGCGTGGGATGCAGCACCTGCCACGGGCACGTG
>QHYL01000135.1 GCA_003224105.1 Acidobacteriota bacterium
ATGCGCAACTGAATCTGGGTCAGCTCTACCTCGCTGGAGGCAAAGCTGCGGATGCCAAGAACCAGGCCCTGACCATCCTCAAGAGCAAACCCGACGACCTTGGCGCGCAGCTTCTTTTGGCGGGCTCTGATGCTCAGCTGGATAACATGCAAGACGCCCTCCGGGAAGCGGCGTACGCCGTCAAAATGTCCCCCGACAACGCCGAGGCTTACATCAACCTTGCGGGGATTCAGCAGAAAGCCTCCACCTTCCAGGAGGCAGAGGCGAATCTGCTGAAGGCTCAAAAGCTGTCTCCTGATTCCATAACGCCGGCGATGGCTCTTGGCAATCTTTATGCCGCGGAAAAGCAATGGGAGAACGCGGTAAACGCGTTTCGGACAGCGATCACGATTGCGCCGAAGAACCCTGGCCCCAGGGCATCTCTAGCCGGGGTTTATATGGCTCAGAACAAGGGCGACGGGGCTGAGCAGGTTCTTAAGGAAGCCAAGGCGGAACTGAGCACGGATCCCGTCGGTTACAGAATGCTGGGAGATTACTACCTCAATCAGGGTGACAGCGCAAAAGCCCAGGCGGAATTTGCTTCCCTGGCGAAAGAACATCCCGCCGATTTCAATGTCAAAAAATCGTACGCCCAGCTTTTGATTTTCTCCAAACAGTGGGACGAAGCTTCACAAGTCACGGATGAGATTCTCAAGCGCGCGCCTCAGGATGACGCAGCACTTATCTTGAAAGGGCAGATCTTGCTGCAGACCGCCAAGACCGACGACGCGCTGCAGACTTTGCAGCAGGCGGTCAAGAAAAATCCCGCGAATGCTTTTGGCCATTACCAATTGGGAATGGCGCACCTCGCGAAGGGAAGCGTCAACCAGGCAGAAGGCGAATGGCGGGCCGCCACGCAAATTCGCCCCGACATGGCCGATGCCTGGATTGCGCTTGGCAAAGTTGCCTCCGATCGCCGCGATTGGTCCGCGCTCGAACAGATTGGCGCGCAAATCAAGAAAATCTCTCCCGCGAGTCCGGGAGGATATCTGTTCCATGCCACGGCCCGGATGAACCAAAATGATGCAGCTGGCGCAGAAGCGGACTTGAAACAGTTAATTCAAATTGCGCCGCAAAATCCGCTGGGCTACGCCAAGCTGGGGCAGCTTCGCGCCTTCACAAAGCGTTATCCGGAAGCCGAGGCGCTTTACCGCGAGGCCCTCAATCGTTCGCAGAATTTCCTCGACGCCATCCAAGGAGTCGTGGAACTCGACTTTCAGCGTGGCAAGCCCGCGGACGCCATTCAATTCGTCCAAGAGAAAATCAACGCAGACTCGAATGATGCCGCCCTCTACCTCCTCCAGGGACAAGTCCTGGTCCGCGCAAAGCAGCCGGCCGATGCGAAAGGGTACTTCTTGAAGAGCCTCGAGCTCGACAAACAGAACTTGAGCGGTTTCATCCTACTCGCCGAGGTGGAGCAATCCCTCGGGGACGCGCCGGGAGCTATCGGGCACTACAAACAAGCCATCGCCATGGCGCCCGGTAATGCCGGGCTTTATACGACGCTGGGCACTCTCTACGAAGGCCAGGGAAACTGGCAAGAGGCCCAGACGCTCTACCAGCGAGCTTTGGCGCTCCAGCCCGAAGAGCCGCTCGCGGCGAACAACCTTGCGTACATTATGCTCGAACATGGCGGCAACGTGACCGTGGCGCTGACGCTGGCGGAAACGGCGCGGCGCGGTTTTCCGAACCTGCCGAACTCGGCCGACACCCTTGGCTGGGCTTACTACCAGAACGCCGCTTACTCTTTGGCCGCGCCGCTGCTGGAAGATGCCGTGAAGGGCGCGCCTGCCAATGCCGGCTATCGCTATCATTTAGGAATGGCCTACCAGAAGCTGAACGATGTGAAGAAGGCGCGGATCGAACTGGAAAAATCGATTCGCATGGCCCCGCAGGCGCCCTCCGCGGAAAAAGCTTCCCACGCTTTGAGCGAACTGTCCGGCGGGTGACAGTTGACGGTTACAGACAAATGCATGCAGGAATCCCCACGAGTGCGGTGACTGGTGACTCGGGGAAGAGAGAAGAGTCTCCGCGCACCACTTCGTGAGACGCGGAGCACCAAAGTAGAGAAACTTTGAAGGGATTCTTGTAAGAAACCATGCTACCCCCCACTTTTTTTGTAACTGCGCATTCTAAAGGGGTTACGAGGGCTCCCTTTCGTAAGTGCGCATTCTAAAGAAGTTACGGACGGGCAACTTCGGCCAAAACCGGGCAAAACACGGTGTTTGCTTGTAACTGCGCATTCTAAAGGACTTAAGCCAGCCAACAGCCGACAGTTCACAGCTAACAGTTCCAGAAGAATGAAGGAATCCCCGCATGCGGCTGCGCCGGATGCGGGGGACGAAGGTAGATGACTTGGATACACGGCTAGCGGAGGGATTTTGGGGACTCCTCTGCTGGGGCGCATAAAAAGTGCAGGGTTGAGCTTGGCACTGCGCGGCTCAGTGCAAGCGACCGCAGGGAACGATAGCATAGATTTAATGATTGGTCAAGTGTTGTGTGGGGAACCGGCGAAATCGAGGGTTGATTGGCGAGAACGGCGGGGCGAATGGCGCGGGGGGCGCGTCCAGGAAGTGGGCGAGCCCTTCCGTTAGTTGGCGGAGGGTGTTATGGGGGCGGTTTATTGCCCGTCAGCCTCGTCAAAGAGGGTTGGCATGAGGGCGGCAAGATCGGCCAGGCGGTTCGGTTCCAAGGCCTCAAATTCTTTTTGGGGCACCTTTATGTACTTCCACTGCTTGTCCGTTAGCTTGGTAGCATTCTGACACCAGCGAACAGCGGCTACGTCTTTTCTCAGGACATCCACGTTCTCTTGCCCTTTTGATTCTAGGAGCCAATGGGTCCCTGCTTTATCCACGGCAACGAAATCCGGCTCGTAGTTTCGGAGGTTCATGGCGGTATCGGTGTATTCGATCGTGAAGCCAAAGGCCCGGGGCAGCTTTGAAAACGCGCGCACGTCTGAGGCGTCGTCCAGGAATTTCGCAAATTTTCGCTCGAAGTCGTTGTCACAAGGCACAAGATTGAAAATGCATTTCTGGCCTTCCAAGACGGGCCGTGACCACGGGAACGGCTGGCACGTCGAAAGCATCCGGGCGGGTTCAAGGAGCTGTGGTTTTTGCTCCTCGATGGTCAGTGCCTGCAAAGCCTTCTTGAAGACATCGACGCAGACGTAATGAGCCACTGCCGTGCTCATGGCCTTGACGATATCCGGGTCACTCAGGTCAACCGGGTGGCCGAATGCCTTGAGCTCGAAAAACTCCCTGACCTTCGGAGCCAACACCGCGAACTGTGCTGGAAGCTTTACGGCTTCCGCGATGCGGCGTGCGTAATAGCCGATGACTTCTTGAGCCGTCTGCGGCTCGGGAATCGTATACTCGCGCTCAACTTCCTTTTTGAGCGTGATGATGTCGTAGCCCTCGTATCGGAACGTCTTTGCGCGCTGATCTTCTTCGCTCATAGGGAGGACGATAGATTGGAAGCTCGACACCTCCAGCCCAGCAATTTCTTCGGCCAGGCTTTTCTTGCGAATGAGAGACGGCGTCAAGACCGGCAGAGCAATGTCAAACTCCTTACGGTCTTCGAGCGGCAGGATGGTGACGATGCGCAGCTTATCTATGCCAAGCTCGAATGTATCCAGCTTCAACTCTTCCAGTTTTTCGAGGTCGTCGACAAAATTGAGGAAGGCGTTGTTGCCGATGATGTCCACGCGTTCGGTATAGCTG
>QHYL01000136.1 GCA_003224105.1 Acidobacteriota bacterium
AAGTGCACGGCAAACTTGTCGGCCGAGGCCTCCGCCCTGACGACGCGTGGGAAGCCGCACTGAGCCCCATCCGCGAAGCCGTGCCCTTTAGCCCGGAGCACGCCAGGCTCGTGGGCGATCTCGTCGCACAAACCCGCGCCGTTGGCTTGTCTTTGGGAGACCGGGCTTGTTTGGCGCTGGGGCTTGCTTTGAAGACCTCCGTCTACACGGCGGACAAGTCCTGGAAGAAGTTGAAGGTTGGCGCACGCATCCACGTCATCCGGTGACCGGCATGCTGACATTGTTTCGTTGGGACCGCGAAACGCTTTCATAATCCAGCGGCAAATAGAAATAGAAATGAAAAAAGGACAAGAGAAAGACCCACCTTGTAAAACCCGCAAGCTGGCAGTTCACCGCTAACCGTCCCTGAATCTCACTGGGCAGCGGCTTTTCTTACCTTGGCCCTCCACTTGAATAGAAGCACGATCCAGCAGGTGATCGCCACGAGCGTGGAGAGAACCAATACGGAAAAAGGAACAAGCCCCCACATCCAAAGCGGCAGTTGAAAAGAGTAGTCGGTGAATGGGACCTCAAACACCGGGACACAAGGGGGCCTTATGCCGTTCGGGGCCACCGGGAAGAGGGCCAATGCAGTGTTAGAAATAAAGAGCAGCGCCAACGCGGATGTGGTTGTTGAGATAATTGCGATCCGGCGTATCCGTCTCATTTGCCCCTTCAAAACATTATCACCCAGAAGGCATCTACTGCGATTTTCCTTCCTGCGTTGTGCGCGAGAAAAAAAACCTGGCGGTAAACAGTGCCTCACGAAGAAGAAGTGGAGAGCTTCGAGGCGGTGTAGTTCCTTGGATTCCATGGTTGCCGAAGCAAATGACAATATCCGAGAAGAGGTAAATAGAGGACCTAAGTTGGCGGAGTAAAACAGAGCTGACAACTCATAGCTAACAGTTCGACGAAAGACGTAGGGGGCGGCCACGAGCCGCCCTTTTCGTTTTTTAAACCACAGAAAATATCAGAAAACCACCGAAAGACCTGAAAGCCCATGCCCGACAAAAAGCAGATCCTAAATTCCTTAGTCGCCATTGCAAAGCAGCTTGGCCGAGCGCCATCGCGAGCCGAATTCACTTCGCGGTCAGGAATCTCCGCATTTTTTGTGTTGCGATGGTTCCGTAGCTGGAGCGAGGCCGTGCGGGCCGCGGGGCTCCGCCCCTATACGCGGAACGCGAAGGTGGAAGACCGCGCATTGCTGGAAGACTGGGGCAATACGGTACGAAAAAACCGCGGCTTACTCCCGCGGCACATCTATCGACGAAAGGCGAAATATAATCCTTGCACGCTGGCAAACCGATTCGGCGGCTGGACGTCCGTGCCGGAAGCCTTTCGCAATTTTGCGAAAGGCAAACGGAAATGGGCGGACGTCGTGGCGCTGCTGCCTGGGCCGCAAGCGCGAGTTGCTGTGAAGAAGAAGGAGCGAGGACGGCCGGACGGAGGGGCAGTTCCTCGAACTCCAGCGAGCAAACGACAGCACGCGCCGCTAAAGGATCGACCTGTCTGTGGCAATCCCAGTCACTTCCGCGGGCTTGGCCATGAGCCAGTGAACGAGCAAGGCGTGGTGCTGCTGTTCGGGATGCTGGCGAAAGATCTGGGCTACGCGATCGAAGCGGTACAGACGGGGTTCCCTGACTGCGAGGCCCTGCGGCAAATTGCGCCCGGACGATGGCAGCGCGTGCGCATCGAATTTGAATATGAGAGCAAGAGCTTCTACCAGCACGGGCATCCTTTGAACGGTTGTGATGTGATTGTTTGCTGGCGGCACAATTGGGAGGGGTGCCCCAAGCACATTGAGGTCGTGGAGCTGTCCAGCGTGATAAGTCTTTGGCCAGCGCAGGAGACTAAGTCTGGCCCGAAAAACAGCGCTGCACTTTCTAAAACTCGGCTATAGTGAGCCGGCTAAGGAGGCCTGGGAGTAATGACCATTGCGCACTTTATTGCTATGGCGGCCGCATTCGCGCTGATCTTCGCCGGCGGCGCGTCCGGCCAGACGAAAGATTCGGCGTGGCCGGAGACGGCTCCGCCGAAATTGGCGCTGCTCGTTTACCAAACATTTCCGCTCGATAAAGCGGCTGCAAGCGGCAAGGCCCTTGCCGCCGCGGCACGCGTTTGCGCGAACCTGGAGGCGCCGAATTCGTGGATCGTGATGGATTCGGTCACCGGAGAGCCGGAAGTGCTGTCGTTCGATCCGTTCGACTCCTTTGCGCACGTCAACAAAGCTTTTGCCGAGTGGGTACCGATTTACGCCGCTCATCCTGAACTTGCAAAAGCGCAAGAGCAGATCGTGGGAGCGCTGCAGAGCCAGCGCACGATCATCGCCGTGCGGCGAGACGATCTGAGCTACCGCGCGAATCGCATCGATCTGTCGAAGGCGCGGTTCCTGCGCGTGCTCGAGGTGCGCCTGCATCCCGGCCACGAGGCGGAATTCGCCGAAGCCTTTCAGAACCTCAGCGCGGCTTACGAGAAAACCGATTCCGACTTGTGGTGGGTGGTGTATCAGGTGAATGTGGGGACGCCTTCGCCGGCGTTTTTTGCGTTCGTGCCCATGAGAACCCTGGCGCAGAACGATGATTTGCTGAATATCCGGGAGAAGCTGCGCGAAGCGGAAGGCGAAGCCGCGGAGCGCATGCAACAGATCGCTCGCGAGGCCTACGCGCAAACGGAGAGCAACCTCTACGCCATCAGCCCCGAAAAGTCGCACGTGTCGAAAGAGTTTGCGGCGGGGGATCCGGAATTCTGGACGGCAAAACCTCAGGCATCAACTAAGTCTCCTATCAGGAAGAAAAAGGAAAAGCAGTAGCTTTGCGCGCGCTCTTTGTATCTTCTCTTCTCGGTGAACTCTGTTCGGTCTTGCCTTTGTGTTCTCTGCGTTAAATTCTTCTCTCCATGAAGCGCGACGCAAACTGAAGAGCAAAGCTAACACAGAGACCACAGAGGAAAGAGACACAGAGGGCACTGAGAAATTCCCACTAGGTCTTGATTAATCCTGGGAATTTGCGCGGGTTGTTGTCGAAGGCGGGGAACACCGGCTTCAAGTCCGCGACGCCGATGTGTTTGGTGAGAATTTCGCCGAGGACGCTGCGAAAATCCGTGGTGAGCGCCAGATCGCGGCCGTCGTTGAGCTGATGATCATTCAAGCCGGGCCACTTGCCATAGACTTGCCCGCCGCGCACGTCGCCGCCCATCACGAACATGCAGTTCGCGTGGCCGTGATCCGTGCCACGATTGCCGTTTTCGCGCGCCGTGCGGCCGAATTCGCTCATGGTGACGAAAACGATGTTCTCCATGCGATCGCCTAGGTCCTGATGAAACGCGGCGAGACCCTGACCGAGATCGCGCAGCAAGTTCGAGAGCTGGCCCTGCACGCCGCCTTCGTTGACGTGATTGTCCCAACCCCCGCAATCGACAAACAAAACTTCCACGCCGATGTCGGCCTTCAGGAGTTGGCCGATTTGTTGCAGGCTCTGTCCAAGGCGGCTGGTGGGATACTGCGCCCCGTTTTCCGGCCGATATTTCGCAGGATCGGCTTTGCGCAGCAGGTCGATGGCTTCAAACGTTTCCGTACCCGTGCCTTGCAGCGCCTTGTCCACAGTTTGCGCGTACATGGCTTCGAAGCCTCCTTCCACCACCTGGCCCATTCCCGGCG
>QHYL01000244.1 GCA_003224105.1 Acidobacteriota bacterium
CGCGATTTGCTTCCCAAAGGTTCTTGGTCACCACGCGGGCGCCGTGGCAGCTCACATCAATCGTGGACGTGATTTCGAACGCGCCTGTCGCGGGATCCGACAGTTTCACGAACATCTTGAAAGAGATGCGGTTTTCAGCGCGGCGCAGTAGGGGAGCGTCCACGAACGTGATCCTGCACGACTGTATTTTTAGGGGAAATGAAGGCGGGGCCGCTTTCACCGTCATTTATCCGTCAGTTAGCCCCGCGCGTCAATAGTACTTGAGTACTCGGCGCCACTTTTTCGAATGCAATCGGGGCTTGTGACCGACACGGCCAAGCTTCTTTCATTCGCTGGTTCCTGGCCTAGAAGCCCATGCGCTGCATATTCGCCTTGAGCGCCTCATCAATCCGCGAAACGGATTCACTCAGGTGCGCGCGCGTCTCGACATTCATCTTGACGCCGGGTTTTGAAAGCGCGTTTTGCAGCTGACTACGAAGAGTAATCAAGCCTTGCCGCGCCAAGGTCTGGGCATCCTCCGGCACGCCGGAATCGCGCAGCATCATGCCAACCATCTTTCGCAGATGCGCCCGTTGCAGGGACCTGCGGTACCTGTTGATGTTGAGAGAATCGCTCGGCGCTTTCGTTTCCGCCCAAACGGAATCTTAAATCCCGGTGAACAGTGACCCGAGGCTGAACGCTTCTGAGGGCGGGATTATTTTCACTTCCGAGTCCAGAATCCGGCTCAGCACTAGTGGGTGGAACTTGAGCAATTGTGGTGAAAACTGGAAAGCCTTGGGCGAAAACAGATGTTCGCGCAACAGATCCAATGCTTCTTTTTGTTTTGCGGCGGGTACCGGTTCAAACGGCAGCCGGCTTCCGGGGGATCCATGTCGAAAGGTCCGCCGCCAATTCCTGCATCTTCATCGGTGTCGTAGGCCAACAACGCAAACTCCGCGTCGCGCACTGCGCCCCGCGTGGCAGAATCAGAAAGACGACCAGCATAACAATAAAAGGCGCGTAGTGTTTCTTGCGTTGCTCCTTTCTGCCCGCTGCGAGTTTTTCCTTAAGAAAAATTTCGCCCACAACGGATGCGATGCCACCGACGGCTCCAGCCCAGAGAAAGTCCTCGATCCCAACCCGAAAACGAGCGTCGAGGTCAAAGAGCGACGGCGGGGTCCAATACTGTGGAACGAACAGAAAACTGGTGAGGGCTAAAGGAGTGGTAATCGCGGTGCCCCAAATGATTTGCGGGTGGTATCCCTTTCCGATGAGGTAGCAGGCCAGCCATGCGGCGTCGAAAAGGAGCGCCCCCACCAGGTACGCGAAGTGGTAGTTCATCGCTATTCTCCTCAGATCAGTGGTGATTTCTCCGGTGATTTCGTTACGAGCCACTTTTTCTAAATGGCGGATAGATATTCGGCACTAGCACAGTGCGGTACCTAACGAACTGAATTAGTACCCCATGCTGTACAGCCTCGAACATTTTACTGCCCTGATATAGAATGCGAGCAACCCCGCGGCTACACGAATAGGTCTAAGAGAGGATTATTCTTGTGCAATCCGAGCGTCCACGTGCACGCCGCTATCCCTTTGTAGCCAGCATCGAAATGACCGATGTGGAATCGGAGACTCAGATTGTCGAACAAACGTCCGACTTAAGCTTGTTTGGCTGCGGCGTGACCACGCAGAAGCCGCTGCCGCCAGGGACTCGAATTCTAATCAGGATTCAGCATGCGGGAGCGAACTTTGCGGCTCTAGGCAAGGTGGCCCACTCCGGACACAGCACGCGCATGGGAATTGTGTTCACCAAGATTGAGCCGCATCAGCAATTGGTTTTGGAAAAGTGGGTCGCGGAACTAAGAGAAACGCGGGGCGTGAAACCGGTGAAAGCGTAGATAAAGGTAGCTTCAGAACTCTGATCAGTTGGCGATGGTCAGTTCGATGGTGGCGGAGGCTGCGACCTTCGCGCCGGCCAGAGGGGTTTGGTCAATTACGGAGCCGTGAGGCCACTGCGGCGCCCCAACGTAATTCACTTTTCGGCGCATCTGCGCTTGATCCAGGCGGTGCTGCGCTTCCACTTCGTTTAATCCCACTAAATGCGGCATCACGTAGGAAGTTTCTTTCGGGCCTTGGGAGATGAGCACGTCTACTCGCGGCGTGGCGGCACCGGAGCCGGGCTTAGGATTCTGGAGCACGATGGCATCGGCGGGCATGTCTGGCATGGATACGGCCGAGACTTCGCCGACTTGCAGGCCTTGGCGAAGCAATTCGACGCGCGAGGCGCGCAGGGAATTGCCTTCGAGCAATGGAATCTGCAACTCGCGCTTTCCCAGAGAAAGGACCACATGAGCTTGCTGCGAAACTTTCATGAGCAAGCCGGCCGTGGGCGTCTGACGAAGGACAACATTAATGGGCTGATCGCTGTAGATGCGGTCGGCGACGCGCAGGACCAGGCCGCGTGATTGGAGCATCTTGCTCGCTTCGGAGACGTTTTTGCCGACGAGGTTGGGCATGGTGACTTCGCGGCCGTGAATGGCGATGCGCATCGCGGTGATGGCGCTGAGGAACGCCGCGGACGCCAGGATGAAGACAAGCAGCGTCATGCGGGTGAGCCATTCGAGCCGTTCTTTCAGAGTCATAAGTTGTAAGCCAAAGAGGTTTGAAGAACAAGGTCCTTCTCGTATGAAATTCTTTTCTTTGGGCCTTATCTTCAATCAAAGAATTAAGACGAAGCATCAGGGTATCAATTTATCGCTCCTGGCCCCTGGAAACTTGCAGCTTACTTCTTCGATAGCGGCGGAGGCGGATACTCTGGCAACTTATCCTTGCTGGTGTCGGCGCGCTTCACTTCCAACTCGTCAAAGAGCAATGAGGGGCTGATCACCGTAGTGGGCACGCCGCCCGGGCGATTGCTGACCAGCGGATCGTTGCCCGCGCCAATCACCGCGGTGCGCAGAGCCCGCGTGTCCAATTCGTTGAATACGGCCCCTCGCACAAGTTCTTCGTGGCCATCGCTCGCGTAGACCCGATAAAGGAGGCGCGGCGTGTTTCCCGGCTGCCCAAGCGTTTCGACGCGGTAACCGTACGGTTTGCCTTGCTCCTTCACCATATCGATGACTTTCTTTTTCAAATCCCCGGGTGATTGTGCCTCGGTGCTTTTCAACAGCAGCACACCAAGGTTCGGCCCGGCCGCCATTCCAGCAGCGGCGCGGCCATGGCCGTTCGAAGCAGGGAAGTCGCGCAGAGGCTGGCGCCCGATGAGGTAATTGGTGAGTGTGCCGTTTTCGATAGTGCTGACGGGTTGGGCTTTTACGCCTTCGCTATCGAACATGTAGCTGCCGACGAGGCTCTTGCCCTGAAAATCTTTCAGCGTGGGGTCGTCAACAACGGAAAGAAAATTCGGGAGCACGCGCGCTTTGTAGCTGGTAGCGAACGCGCCGGTGGTGCGGTTCGGGCGGCCAAGGGCCGGTTTGCGGCCAACTACATTTTGGCCGATTAAAGAGGCGACGATATCGTCTGCGGCATCCGCAGAAAACAAAACAGGGCCGCGATACTCCTCCTCCACGATGGGGGCTTGGCGAAGAGCGACGATAGTGTCGAGCATATTCTTGCTGTAAGCCATCAGCGCGTCGTGCGAAGGCAATTCTTCCATGCGCGCAACAACGAAGGCCGGACTGCGGCCGAGGCGCATGCCATCATCAGCTTGCGCGGAACTGCTCAACTGCACGGAGTAGGTAGTCTTGCCGCAGCGCGTGACGGTGCCCTCGGTATTGACGAGGTATTCGTTGACGGCCGTGAAGCGCGCGGATGCGGTCACTGATTGAACGTTCGGATACTGGCGGTAAAGATTGGTGACGTCTTCGAGTGTTTTCTTCCAGGAAGCTTCATCGAGCTTGAGCGAAACGATAGGTTCGACGGCGAGGAGCGGCTGAGATTTGGCGAAATCGTCAACGGGATTGGCGTCGGTGGTGAAGCGCTTGAGTTCGGCTTGTTTCTCGGCGAGTGCCTGGCCGGCAGCCTTGTAGGCATCGTCGGTGGCAAGCCAGATTTGATGGCGAAGCGCGATAGGATCATTGTCGAGCGGAAGAATCGTGGATTCGCCTTCGCCGCGCGCGTAGAAACTGTCTTGTTTGTAATCACCGATGCGCACGACGGCGCGCAGAACGCGATAGTGACCGCGTTGGCTTTCGCGGAGCGCGCCGAAAGCAGCTTCGGCGGAGAAGTCGTCCACATCGTTGACGCGATATTCGATGAAATAGGGCGGCTGGACCTGGTCCATCTTGAGTTGCGCCTTCGAACGGTCAAGTTCAATGAGCAAGGCTTCAAGCAAACCATCGCCTTTGGCTGCGGCGTGAGCGGCGGCCATGGCGGGATCGGCCGCGGGCCTCGAATCGCTGGAAGCGGCGCGGGGCGAAGGAAAGCCCAGTGCGAACACCAGGGCGAGAATGAATGCAGATCTGCGGTGAAGTGAGTGAGCACTCATGGCTTCACCTCGGCTTTGGTTTGCGAGGCGGTTTTTGAAGGAGCCGTGTTGTCTTTAAAGCCGGGAGGCGGCAAAAGCGGCGGACGTTCGTGTTGATGCCCCCGCTTCTGCACCTCCATTTCGGAGAAAAGCATGGAAGGGGCAACGGCGGCAACGGGCACTTGGCCGCTCTCCGCTCCACACACGCCATTGAAGACGTGCGGCTGGTCGCCGGTGGTGAGAATGCGAGTCAGCGCCGCGAGTGGCGTGCCTACGATGTCCACGCCGCGCACCAACTCGTCGGGCCGGCCATCGGTATAAACCTTGTAAACCATCACGGGAAGCACTTGAAACGCTTGCGGCAACTGGCGCGTGGTGATGGTGAAGCCGCCTTGGATGTCGTCGAAGTACAAGCCGTAGGGCTTGCCTTGCTTTTTTACTTCATCAATGAGTTTCTGCCGCATCTGGCTGTCGGGGACGGTTTGTGTGGAGGTGACGATCAAATTTCCCTGGCGGCCCGTGGGCATGAGGCCGGGTTGATTGCGGCCGTGGCCATTCGAAACGCTGAAATTCTTGATGGGCATGCGGGACATAAGAAAATTTTTCAACACTCCGTCTTTGATGACCTCCACGCGCTGTGCAGGGGAGCCTTCGTTGTCGTAGTCGTAGGTGCCGGCGAGTTTCACGCCGCCCATTTCGTGAATGGTGGGATCGTCCACCACGCTGAGAAATTTCGGTAGAACTTCCTGTCCGATTTTCTTGGTGAAAGTTTGGCCTTCCTCTTCGTCGCGCTGGCGGTGGCCTTCCAAGCGGTGGCCGAGGACTTCGTGGAAAAACACGGCGGAGGCTCGACCGCTGAGAAGCGCGGGACCGTCGTAGGGTTCGGCCACAGGAGCCTTGCGGAGATCGTTGAGGTCGGCGGCCATTTTCTCGATTTTTGCGGTGAGTTCGCTTTCGGCGGGAAGACCTTTGGCGCTCGGGGCTTGAAAAGTTTCAACGCGAAGGAGGTCCATGCCGTCGTCGGCGCGGGTTTGCGCTTCCATGATAAGTCGCGTAGAGGAACTCGGCGAAACAAGAGCCGTGCCTTCATTCGAAACCATGCGCGAATTGGAATTCGCAACTTGCAGCACAACGGTGGCGAAGTAAACGTCGGGATACTTGCGGAACGTTGCGGAGAGGCGCTTGATTTCGCCTTCCCAGGCCGCGCGATCAAACGGAGCGGCAGAAGCTTCGCCGATGCGCGTTTGCGGCTTCTCCTTGGAAAAATCGGGAGATTTATCTTCTTCTTCGGCGCGGACGGCGGTGTTGGTGCGAACGTTCATTAGGGCGGGGACGGCGCGCTTGTATTCGCGGTCGGTAAGCTCCCATAAAACGCGGGCGACGGCGTCCTGGTCGTCGCCGATGGGAAGAGTGCCGGAAGTGACCCCGCTCGAGCGGCTCTGCCCGTGCGTGTTATCGAGGTCGGGAGAGCCGACTCGCATGGTGACGTCGGCGAAGCGCCGGTGCACGTTGTTGCTGCCAAGCAAGCTGCCGTAGGCGCCGGCAAGCACTACAAAATCCTGATCATAGACGGTGTAGCTGAGGTAGTAGGGAGGCTGTTCACTTTTGCACCGCGAGGAAGCAGGCAGCGGCGGCGCGCAAGAGTTTAGGCTCGCGGGCGTGTGCTGAACCGCGAGGCTTCAGGGATTCAGAGATGTACATGAAAAGTGGACTCCCTTACGACGGTCAATCCAACAGTCAATCAATCCGTCCCAATCACCAAAAACGACGCAGAATTCGAGTATGCCTTAGTGTTTTGACGCGCGCAAATCAGTGTCACCGAAGCGTTCGCCATGCTCGACGCGGGCGCCGTTGACAAACTCGGACGCGCTGATTTGCTTGCGGCCTTCCATTTTGACGGATTGCAGGCGCAAAAGAGTTGCGTTGCCGCAGGAGATGAACCAGTCGTTCTTAACGCCAATCAGAGTGCCGGGCGCGGAGCGAGCCGCGGCGAATGACGGGCTATCCAACAATCCGGCAGGAAGGGAATTTGGATCAAAGACGGTTTCGGCCCAGAGGTGGCAGGTCTGACCACGAAAGGCGGTGTAGGCGCCGGGCCATGGAGCGAAACCACGCATGCGGTTGTGAATTTCTTGCGCC
>QHYL01000245.1 GCA_003224105.1 Acidobacteriota bacterium
ACGTGGAACAACTGTGCCTGCAGTTAGACCGCGCAGCGTTTCTTCCATAAGAGGCGCGCCAGCTTCGGACATTCGGGCGCCTAGCTCGGGAGCGGTTTCCTTAGGGCCGATTTCCATCTCGCGCTGAAGAAGAATGTCTCCGGTGTCCATGCCCGCGTCAATCCGCATTGTCGTAAGGCCCGTGCGCGTCTGGCCATGGACGATCGGCCAGTTGATGGGAGCAGCGCCGCGATATTTGGGAAGCAGGGAAGCGTGAAGATTAATCCACCCGTGCTTGGGAATCGAGAGAAGACGCGCGGGAATAATCTGGCCGTAAGCGATGATAACAATGACGTCGGGAGCCAGCCTCTCCAGGAGTTGCGGCACTTCCGGAGCGCGAATTTTTTCAGGTTGATGCACCGGAAGATGCGCGGAGAGTGCGACCTCTTTCACAGGAGAGACGGAAAGCTGCTGACCGCGGCCGCGCGGGCGGTCGGGTTGGGTGATGACGGCGAGAACCTCAAAATCCGACTTGGCGAGGAGGTGCTTCAGCGTGGGAACGGCGAATTGAGGAGTGCCACAGAAGATTAAGCGCATGAGAGCACAGTCACGTGCTCCAGATTACCATTCGCCTTGCTTGCGCAGCTTTTTGATTTTGCGCCTGATCATGTCGCGCTTCAGCATTCCTAAATGCTGCAAGAAGAGAATGCCATTCAGGTGGTCGATTTCGTGGCAGAATGCGCGCGCCAGAAGATTTTCGCCGCGGATTTCGAAAGGCTCGCCTTTGACGGTTTGCGCTTTTACGGTGACAAACTGCGGACGCACGACGTAGCCACGGAAGCCGGGAATCGAAAGGCAGCCTTCTTCTTCGCGGACTTCACCCTCGGCGTGACTCACCTCGGGGTTCGCTAAGACAATTTTCGCTTCGGGGTTTTTTCCGCCAGTCACGTCGACCACTGCGAAGCGTAAACTTTTTCCAATTTGCGGTGCGGCTAGCCCCACGCCTTGCGCGGCGTACATGGAGGCGAACATATCTTCGGCAAGCTCTTCGAGTTCGGTATCAAAGTTCTTCACGAGTGCGCCAGGCTTTTCGAGGACGGGGTCGCCATATTTAACGATGGGATAAATGTTCCGCGGCGGCGAAGACACTTGTGGCGTTTCAGTAGCGGTGGCCGCAGGTGTCTTAGAACTCGTCGATTTGTCGGACATAGTTGTCGAAATTCCGCCGCATCTCTGGGAGAGAGTCTCCCCCAAATTTTTGCAGAAAAGTATCGGCTAACACAAGTGCAACCATGGCTTCGCCCGCGACCGCGCCGGCGGGCACTACGCACCAGTCGGAACGCTCATAAGCAGCCTGCACCGGTTCCTTGGTGACCAGGTTGGCGGTGTGCAACGGCTTGCGCAACGTGGAGATGGGCTTCAGGTAGCCGCGAATCACGATGTCTTCACCATTGGTGATGCCGCCTTCGAGGCCGCCCGCGCGATTGGTGAATCGGCGAAAACGGTGCGCCGCCTTGTCGTAAGAAATTTCGTCCTGCACATCGCTTCCATGAGACGCTGCGATGGATACGCCGTCGCCAATCTCGACCGCCTTTACAGCCTGCACGCTCATCAGCGTCTGCGCCAGGCGGCCATCGAGCTTTTCGTCCCACTGCGCGTGGCTGCCAAGGCCGGGAGGAACATTGTGCGCAACAATTTCGAAAATGCCGCCAACCGTATCGTTTGCCTTGAGAGCTGCGTCGACTTCCTCTTTCATTTTTTCTTGAAGCGCGGCGTCGGCGCAGCGCAGCGGCGAATCCAGGTCGGCGCTGACGGCACGAATTTTCTTCCAGGGAACGGGGTGCTCCAGGCGAATGTGGCCCACCTGAATGGTGTGGCTCGCGATTTCCGTGTCGAATTCTTTCAGCAGGATTTTGGCGAAGGCGCCGGCGGCTACACGCGCGGCTGTTTCGCGCGCGGAAGCGCGTTCGAGGATGTAACGCGCATCGTGATAATTGAATTTCAGCGAGCCAGCCAGGTCGGCGTGGCCGGGCCGGGGGGCGACCAGTTTCTTTGAACCGGGATCGTCTTCGGCTGGCTCAACAGGCAGGATTTTTTCCCAATTTGCCCAATCACGATTCTCGATGCGAAGCGCGATGGGCGCGCCGATGGTTTTGCCGTGGCGAACGCCAGCAAAGACTTCGGCGTGGTCCTTTTCGATTTTTTGGCGGCCACCGCGCCCATAGCCAAGCTGGCGGCGGTGAAGTTCATTGTCGATGGACTTCAGATCGATGGGAAGTTGCGCAGGAAGCCCGGAAATATAGGCGAAAAGCGCTTGCCCGTGCGATTCACCAGCCGTGTAGAACTTCAGCATCCGCGCCTCTGTCCTCGCGTGTCCTTTGGCAATTCATTCAGGGAAGAGACAGTGTAGCGATAGCCGCCCTTGCCGTCCAGCAAGGCTGGCTTAAACAAACTGCGCGCGGCGCCGCACGCAAGGCCACGCTGGCGTTTCACTGAGTTGAAGAAGCTTGCTTCGTATAAGGCCAAACGATAGATCAGCGCACGGTTTCTTTGCCACCAACGTAGAGTGGCATGAGGATTTGGATGGCGATGCCGCGGCGGCCCTGACCGAGGTCGTCCACACGAAGCACTTGGCCGAGCGATTCGCGATTGAGGGAGCCCGGAGAATCCGAATACGGAAAAGTAATGAAGACGCGCATATCCTTGACGTAAGAGGCATTCTTCGACGCAAAGTAAACGCTGTCGCGCGTGGCATTCAGCGTAGGAAGGATCTCGTCAAAGTGGAGATGAGCGTCCGAAGGCCGCACGCGAACCACTTGTGGAAGCTTTAGCCGGGCACGGCTCCGGCGCTCTGGTGGATAACCCATAGTGTCTCTGAAAGATTAGCGGATAGAGGACGATTGGAATACTGCGGTTGTGCCTTAAGTTGCTTAGTTGACAAAGGTTTCCGGCCATGGCGAGCCCGCACCCTCTTGGAACGGAATTATCGCGCAAGGGTCAGCCCGAATTGCGTGTTACCGACTGGGAGAGTTAAGAAAACTGCGTCGAATCGCTTACTTGACGCGCGCTTGGGGTGCAGTTACGCTTTTTAAATATGCTGTTTCGGCGAGAAGTTGGATGCAAAAGACGGGTGTGAACAGGTACTTGTGGCCGACACTCCGCTCCAGGTAACAGGCAGCCATACGAAACAGGAAGAGGCCCCTTCGATCGTCGAAGTGCTCGAGGACGCGGCGAAACGGGGGGTGGCCGCCGTTCAAGATTACTCTCTGCTTTCCTTTCGGTCGCTGGCCAATCTCGCAACTTCGCCCCATTATTTCCAGGATACCCTCGACCAGATGGATGACGTAGGAGTCGGTTCGCTGCCGATCATTCTGCTTTCGGGATTCTTCATCGGCGGCGTCATGGTGCTGCAAACCGGAGCGCAGTTCGTGCGGTTTGGACAAACTTCGCTGACTGGAGACGTTGTTTCGCTGGCGCTGGTACGCGAACTTGGGCCGGCAATCACGGGACTGCTTACTGCTGGACGCTGTTCTTCGGGAATGGCGTCCGAGTTGGGCTCGATGCTGGTGACCGAGCAAGTGGACGCGATGCGGGCCATGGGCACTGACCCGAGCCGCAAACTTGTCACACCGCGGGTGCTGGCGACCATGCTGATGGTGCCGCTGCTCACGGCGATGATGGTTTTTGTAGGTTTGCTGGGCGGATGCGTTGCCTCTGTCTTTTCCTTGCAGCTCAGCGCGGTTGAATTTTGGCGGCGCGCTGTCGACATTTTGGAATTTCCGGACCTGATGCAAGGTTTCATTAAGTCGCTGGCGTTTGCCTTCATTCTGGCGACTGTCGGCTGCTATAAAGGACTGACGGTACGGGGTGGTACGCAAGGCGTCGGCCGCGCCACAACACAGGCAGTCGTGATTTCCTCAGTGCTCATCATTGTGGCGGACTTGTTCTTGACCAAGCTTTCTCTCTATCTTTCCAACAAAATCTTCTAGATCTAGTTCCCGCTCGTGATCGACTCGCATTTGACGAGCACGCGGTCGAAAAAGTCTGCGGTCGCTTTGTACCCGCGCACCCAGGAACGCCACAAAAGAAAATCGTGGATCTCATCGGGGAAGACGATCTGCTCAAACGGGACTTTTTGCTCGCGGAGCCGCTGGACCAGGTCCACCATCTGGCTGAAGTCTACGTTACGGTCGTCGTCACCCTGAATCAACAGCACCGGCGATTTCCATGACTTGATCGAAGCGTTCGGCGAAGACTCGAACGCAATGCGCAGGGCTTCGGCGCGGTCGGGTGGTCCACCGCCTTCCTGTCCTCCGGGACCGCCGCGGAAGATGCCGCGCGCGGACCAGTCATGCACGCCGTGAAAATCCACGCCCGCGGCGAAAATATCCGAATTGCGAGCAAGGCCCATAGCTGTCAGGAAGCCGCCGTAAGAACCGCCCCAAAGCCCAATTTTCTTCGGGTCCACGATGCCCAGCGTTTGAAGATATTTTGCCGCTGCAACGATGTCCAGATACTCCTCGGCGCCACGCGGTCCACCCTTCTCGCGCTCGCGGAAAGCGCGGCCATACATGATGCCCGTACGGTAGTTCACCGAAAGGACTACGTAGCCGCGCGAGGCGAGGTACTGATTTTCGGCGTAAGCGTTGTGATAGTACTGCATGTAATGAAAGCCGAGCATCATCTGGCGTCGCGAGCCGCCGTGCATGAAGAGCAACGCGGGGCCCGCCGAATTGCGTCCGCGTGGAACAAAAAGCTGCCCGTGAATCTTTAGGCCGTCTTCGGCTGGAAAAATGACCTGCTTCGGAACAACGAGCTGAGCGGAGGGAAAATCCGCGGGAAGCTGGGAGGATGCAATCATCTCGCGTCCGGACAAGGTGAGCCGGTAGGGCATGGCTGGGGAAGTCGCGGTCGAGCCGAGACAGACAACCGTGCGGCCATCAGCGAGTTCGGCAGGAGACCATTCCATCGTTTCTCCCTTGCTGAGAGCTTCGGGCTTTCCGCCATCAACACGAACGCGCCACAAATGGCGCCGATCAATGTCGTCCTGATTCGATGAGTAAATGATCGAGCGGCCGTCGCGCGATACGGCGACGTCTTCGACTTCGAATTCGCCGGGAGTGAGAAGCGTTGCGCTGCCACCGGCGGCGGGAATCGAATACAAATGGTTCCAGCCGTCCTGCTCGGAAGCGAAGACAATTCGGTTTCCAACGAAATGGAAGGATTTGTTTTCAGTGAGGTTCGGAAGCGAACCCACGAGTTCTTCCGTGCTATGCCATACAGCGCGCGCTTCACCGGTTGCAGCATCGGCGACATAAATGGCCCAGGGATTGGGCCGAGTCTGAAGCAAGGGCACACGCTCTTCGAGGCCGTGGTTGCGGACGAACGCGATCTGCTTGCCGTCCGCAGACCACCGCGGCATGGAGTCGCGATCCACCGACGGAGCAAGGTAGCGGACGGATTCTCGGCCGAAATTGTAGACGCCGATGAAGCTGTGGTCCCCGCGATGGGAAACGAAGGCGATCTCCGTACCATCGGGCGACCACTGGGGCGAATCATTCTCCCCGCGCACGAAGGCAAGCTGATGCGCAGGCACCGCGCCGGACACAGGAGAAGCCCAGAGTTGCCCGCGCGCGGCCCAAACTGCCGTGGCGCCATCGGGGGAGATCTCGATGTCTTCACATCCTTCCCGCGTGCAATTCAATTCGCCCAGCAGGCGCGGCTCCCCCTTGTCCACGTCCACGGCCCACACTTGCTGGTTTGGGCGCGTAACATTGCTCGTAGGATCCGCAACCTCGCCCGCTGAGTTGAGTTCACTTCCACGAGCGTAAACGACCGTGCGGCCATTCGGTGTGAGCCGCAAGCTCGCGAGCGCCATTCCGTCGTCGGCGGAATAATGGGTCGCTTGCCGGGCAGAAAAGCCGGGCGCCTCCGCAATCCAAACATTGCGCACCCCTTTGGCGTCGAAAGCCCAGGCGACACGCGGAGCACGAGCGGCTGCTGTCAAGCTCTCAGGGAATGGCGAACTCATGACCTGCTCGACGGTGAAGCCCTGCGACTCAGCAATGGGTGGAGCGGAAAAGGCGCAGGCTGTGCAAATTAAGAAGGCCCCGAGTCGCGCGAGCGTTTGCAGTTTGGACGAGCCGAAAATCGTTTTCACCGAAATCTCCCTCTTACGTCAAAGCGGCAGTATTGTACGCCTATCTCTCCCGCTTGCGCTGTCAGGGAGACTATTGCGTTTTGCGTGCTCTTTCGGGAAGAAAAAGCGAATTGCCGCTATAATTCCTGGATATGGGTGGACACGGGTCTTTCCCTTCTTGGGAAGCAAGATCTGCCATTGCGTTTGAAGACGTTCGCATAGGTTTCGACGACGGCCAAATTCTGCGAGGCGTGTCCTTTTGCGTGCGCGAACGGGAAACCGTTGTTTTGCTGGGCGAAACGGGCACGGGAAAAACGCTCACGCTAAAGATGGCGGCGGGGTTGCTCCGGCCGGATAGTGGCAGCATTGACGTACTGGGACAAAAAGTATCCGAAATGGCAGAGAAGGATCTCCTGACGTTTCGGCGCAAGATTGGTTTCATGTTTCAAGAAGGGGCGCTGTTCGACTCGATGACCGTGGCTGACAACGTGGCTTACCGTTTGCATGAAGACGGCGTTGCACAGGAAGAGATCGAGCCGCGTGTGAGAGAGGCGCTTCGCTTTGTGGAACTGGAGCACACCATTGATCAGCTTCCTTCTGAATTGTCGGGCGGCATGAGGCGGCGCGTTTCCATCGCCCGGGCGCTGGTCAATCGTCCTCCCATCGTGCTGTATGACTCGCCGACGGCGGGGCTCGATCCAGTAACATCGCAGACGATTATCACGCTGATCTTGCGGCTGCGGGATGTGTATGGAGTGACGGCCCTGCTGGCCACGCACCGGTTACAAGACGGCTTTGCGCTGGCCAATTTTCATTTTGATGCTGACGCAGAGCGGGTTGTGGCGAATTCCGGGAACGGCAGTTCTGCGGCGAACGCGGCCCACACACGCTTTCTGGTGTACCGCGAAGGTGAGATTTACTTCGAGGGAGAGCCGGAGGAGATTGCGAATTCGAAGGATCCTTATCTGAAGCGTTTTCTGGCGTGAATTTGCGGTAGCCATTTTTCTTGCAGGGGGAGGAAAGAAGAAATGCCACAACGAAGACAACTTACGTGGACGGAGTTGCGCGTGGGGTTGTTTGTGCTGGTCGGCCTATCCGTGTTAGCCGCCGGAATCTTTTATGTTACCGGGGCAGGGCCGCTGTCCCCGAAATACCGTATCAAGACCTATTTACCAGATGCGTCGCAGCTGGCGAGGGGGGCGCCTGTGCGCTTGGACGGCGTGGAAGTCGGCAACGTGGAATCCATCAGCCTGGTGCCGCGAACTGCGGGGAAGCCGATGGATCGGAAGAAAAATATCGAGATTGTGATGCGAATTGACCGCAACTACCAGCACGACATTTTGACCGATTCAGTAGCCAGCCCGAGGACCGAAGGGCTACTGGGGAACCGCTACGTGACCATTACGCGCGGGTTCACGGGCGCGCCGATCCCGGACAATGGAGTGATTCCAGGGAGCGAAGAGAAGGCCATGGCGGAAGTCGTCGAAAGAAGCGCAGAAGTCTTGGGCAATCTTTCAGCCTTGTCTACGGATGTGCGTGAACTGATTGGCGGCGTACAGCAAGGGCGCGGCACGCTAGGAAAACTGCTGACCGACGAGCAAGCGTACCGTCATTTGAACAACATTCTCGCCAAGAGCGAGGCCATGGTTACAAACATTCAGGACGGGCAAGGCACGCTTGGGAAGCTGGTTTCTTCGGACGAGTTGTACACCAAAGTGGACCAGGGCGTGGACAGTATGAACGTAATGCTGGCGGACATGCGCGCTGGCAAGGGCACGCTTGGCAAATTGATCTACGACCCGACGCTCTACGACCAGACCAAAGAAACCATGACCAATGCGAGCGCCCTGTTGCGGGATGTCCGTGCTGGCAAGGGGTCGTTGGGCAAGTTCGTGAGCGACGACGCACTCTACGACAAGTTACGCGAAACGAGCGCGAACTTTGCTTCCGCCTCCGCCAAACTAAACGAGAACACCACCACGGTCGGAAAGATGTTCAGCGACCCGAAGCTCTACGACAATTTGGCGGCATTGACCGGGGACATGCGCTTGTTGATTGGCGATTTCCGCCAAAACCCCAAAAAATTCCTGCACATCAAAGTGACCCTATTCTGAGCGCCCGGACGCTTTGCCCGGAAACGCGCGATATGTTGTAATGCGGCAGTAACATTCGTTGCATAGTCTTGCCGTTCCAATAGCTTCTCCCTTGAGGCCCATGGAAACTCAGGACGCAGTGCTAAAACCGGCTCGGACCGAGCCGGCCAAATCTACCCTTCCGCAACCGGGACGGCCGGTTCCGAGCCGTGCTTATCCCGGCGCGCTCATTGTCGTCGAGGGCACGGACGGCTCCGGAAAAAGCACGCAGTTGTATCTGCTCAAGCGCTGGCTGGAAATTGGCGGCTATCGCTTGCATTTCACCGAGTGGAATTCCTCGCCGCTCGTAAAATCGGCGACACGCCGCGGCAAGCAGCGGCGGTTGCTCACACCAACCACCTTCTCGCTCCTCCACGCTGCTGATTTTGCCGACCGCTGCGAGCGGCAAATCATGCCCTTGCTTCAAGGCGATTACTTGGTTCTGGCTGACCGTTACATTTACACTGCTTTTGCGCGCGACTCAGCCAGGGGTTGTTCACCGCGCTGGCTGAGAAATCTCTACCGCTTCGCGCCCGTTCCGGATATCACGTTTTATTTCCGCGCGCCCCTCGACGTGGCCGTAAACCGCATTTTAAGCGGGCGTCCGAAGCTGAAATACTATGAAGCAGGCATGGACCTGGGGATGTCCTACGACCGCGCCGAGAGTTTCCGCTTGTTCCAGGCGCGCATTCTCGAGGAGTACGACAAAATGGTCGAGACCGACAATTTCGTGGTTCTCGACGGAACCATGCCCGTCAATAAATTGCAAAAGCAGATGCGCGACATCGTCGCCTCCAAAATCGATCTCAAGCGCTTCGCTCCTCGCGCTGAAGCCGCGGAGTGAGCATGCCCGATCTGGAAAAAGAAAAGCCCGCAGCGGCCGTCACCACGGAAACGCCCACGCCTCCGCCTCCGCCTTCGGCAAAGCCCGCTCCGCCCGCGGAAGCTCCCGGCCAGCAATATTTTTTTGGCGAGCCTCTGGTCGGATTCGATCCCAGCGAAATCACCGGCAGCCTCATCGTGATCGAAGGAATGGACGGCTCGGGCCGATCCACGCAAATCACCTTGTTGCAGGAATGGCTCGAATCGGAAGGCTTCGCCGTGCAAACCAGCGGCTTGCGCCGTTCCAACCTTGTAGGCCGCGACATCGATGAGCTTCTCGCCAAAAACGCCGTCACGCGCCTCACGCTGGCCCTGATGTATGCCACGGATTTTTTCGACCAGGTCGAGCACCGCATCCTCCCCGCATTGCGTTCCGGCACCATCGTGCTTGCCGACCGCTACATTTTCACTTTGATTGGCCGCGGCGTGGTGCGCGGCATCAACCGCGATTACATGAGCGGGCTTTACGCCATGGCGCTTCGGCCGCATCTCACCTTTTGGCTGAACGTGCGCCCGGAAACGGCGTTCGGCCGCGAATTTCGCAAGGCGCAAGCGATCAGCTATTGGGAAGCAGGCCGCGACATGTCGCTCTCGCACGATCTCTATTGGTCCTTCATCCGCTACCAGACTATGATTAAGCGCGAATTCGAAGTCATGGCCAAAAAGCACAACTTCAGCGAGCTGGACGGCGAGGCCAGCGTTTCCGCCGTCAACAAGTTGTTGCGCCAGCGCATTGCCGAGCAGCTGGGAATTCGTTCAACGAAGTACACTCCTTCCTCAGCCTTGTCCTACCTCTGGCGGTAGAATTCACCGATGCCGATACCGGAACCGGTCCACATCGCCGCCATCGACGCCGGCTCCAATGCCATGCGCCTCTCCGTGGCGCGGGCGTATTCCGCGTTGGACATTGAACCCCTGCAAACGGAACGCTACCCGCTTCGCCTCGGGGAAAACGTCTTTTTGCGGCCGCGTTTTAGTGAAGACGTCTTCAAAAAAGCCGTTAAAGCATTCCGGTATTTTCGCGAAGTGATGGACGACTTCGGTGTGGCGCGCTATCGCGCTGTGGCTACCAGCGCCACTCGCGAAGCCGAAAACCGCGATGCCTTCGTGCGCACGATAAAAAGAAAATCTGGAATCATGCTGGAAGTCATCGGCGCGGCGGAAGAATCCCGCTTGGGCAGGGAAGCCGTGCTCGCGGCGCTCGGGCCCGAGGCTGTGCCCCGCTGCATCGTGGACTTGGGCGGCGGCAGCCTCGAAATCAGCATCCTCCGCGATCACACCGTGGAACAAAGCGCGCAATTCCCCGTGGGCACTGTGCGCCTCATGACCACTCTCGACCTGCCCGGTGTGATCAAGCCTGCCGAAGGCGAACAGGTCCGCAAGTACGTGCGCGCTCTGCTGGAGTCGAAGCTTTCGCCGCGGCCCAATCTGAACAATGGGATTGCCATCGCCCTCGGGGGAAACGCAGAAACGTTAGCCGAAATCGCCCCGGGTCCGCGTGAGCATGGCCTCGAGACCGTCGAGCTTTCGCTCTTGCGCGAACGTTTGCCGGACATCCTCGAGCGCGACGTGCGTGAGCGCATGAAGGCCTACGGGGTGCGCCGCGACCGCGCCGACGTCATGGGCATTGCCGCCATCACGTTTCTCACGCTGGGGCGCTATTTGAATCTGCGGCTCTTTGCGGTCCCTGGAGTCGGCGTCCGCGAAGGCCTTCTCCAGGAAATCGCGCACGAGACTTTTTCCCGCAAGGAACCGCATCGTTACAATGGCGCTGCTCGCCAGTTGCTTGTGGGAACGCGCAGCTTTGCGCGCAGGCTCGAATACGATCAGCAGCATGCGGAACATGTTCGCGAATTGAGCCTTCAGCTCTTTGACCAGTTGCAGCCCGTGCACCGTTTGCCCCCGGAGGCTCGCGTGCTTCTCGAAGCAGGCGCTTTGTTGCACGACACGGGACACATGATTAGTCACCGCGGCCATCACAAACATGGGGAATACCTGGTGTTGCATGGCGACATTCCCGGCCTTGACGGCCGCGAACGCGCCATCGTTGCGGGCCTGGTTCGCTATCACAATCGTAAGTCGGAGCCTGCGGCCCATCATCCCGCCTATTCCGCTCTCGACGACGCCGATAAGCCCACCTTGCGGAGGCTTGCTGCGATTTTACGCATCGCTGAAAGTCTCGACCACTCGCACCGCCAGCGCGTTGTCAAGGTTCGTGCTACGTTTCAGCGCGGCGCCGTTGGCTTGGAAGTGCAGGCTCGCGGCGACGCCAGCGAAGATTTGCGCGATGCCGGCCGCACCGCGGAGTGGTTCGAAAAAGAGTGTCATGTGAAGGTGTACTCCCGGCAGGCTCCCGGCATCATGAATCGCATCCGCCGGTTGCTTCGTCCTTCCTCGTCGCTGGGAGACTCGTAAACGGCTTCGCAGGCTCGTGAAAAGTTAGGAGAAGAAGATGGAGCTTTACATCGTCCGGCACGGCATCGCAATCGATCGCGAAGACCCCCAGTGTCCCCCGGACCCGGAAAGATACTTGACGGAAGAAGGCGTCGAGAAAACCAAGGGCGTTGCGAAGGGTGTTGCAGCGCTCGGCGTGGCTGCGGATCTGTTTTTTACCAGCCCTTATGTTCGCGCCTCGCAAACCGCGGAGATTTTCGCCGACGTCCTCGACTACTCCCGCCAAAA
>QHYL01000137.1 GCA_003224105.1 Acidobacteriota bacterium
CAGCAGCGCGCCGCTCTGCTCCATGATTTCCGGGATGCGAAAGCCGTCGCCGATTTCAATCAATTCTCCGCGCGACACAATCACTTCGCCGCCGCGCGCAATTGCCGCCAGCGTCACCAGCACGGCGGCGGCGCAGTTGTTCACCACGATGGCCGCTTCCGCACCCGTAAGCCGCGTTAGCATTTCCGCCGTGTGCACATCGCGTTTGCCACGCGCGCCCGCCTCCAGGTCGTATTCCAGATTGGAATACTGCGTCGCCGTAAGCCGGAATTCCTCCGCCACGCTTTCCGGCAGCGGCGCCCGCCCCAGGTTCGTGTGCAGGATCACGCCCGTGGCGTTAATCACTGGCAAAAGCGAGCGCGCAAGAATCCGCTCTACCAGCGCAGTGATGCGCTCTTCCAGGGAAGCGGGGTCGCAGGCAACCGGAGAAATCTCGGCAAGAACGGCGGTTGCCACTTGCCCGGTGATGCGCACCCGCAGGTCGTCCAGCACGGTGCGCGCAACCTCCACCACCAGGTTGCGATCCACTTGTTTCGATAGCTCCGCCAGCCGCGGCTGTGCCATCAATTCGTCCACCGAAGGAATCTGCCGCAGCAATTCCGACTGTTCCGCGGAAATCGAGCGTCTGGTGCGAGCGGGCATGGAAACATTTCAGCACAGAGCCGCCCGCCCGGCAATCCCAGCCTCGCCGATCGCTAACCACTACCCACTGCTCACTGCCCACTGCTCGCTTCAAACCGTATCGCATTCGAAGCACATTTTCGGCCCGCTTGTTGACGCTTTCACTAGGCCGCCCTAGCATGGGAGGTCGGGAGATTTCCGCACGATATGGCGACCATTGACGAAGATCTGAGCCAGATCGAGAAGGACATCCGCCAGCTCAAAATCGAGTACGACCAGTATTTCGGCGGCGGCCGCAAGCGTCCTCCCACCGAAATCGAATGGCGCATCGACCTTCTCGTCAGGCGTTATAACGAACGCGGCGGCGACATGAAATCTCACCAGCGCTTTCGCTTCAATAACCTCAATCAGACCTACGCAAAATACAAAGACATCTTCCGCAAGAAAACGAAGCAGAAGGAAGAGGGCATCATCCAGCGGCATTTCGGCGCGGCCGCGAAACAGATTGAAGCCGCGCGCGCTAAAGAGCACGCCAAAGAAGGAGCCGTCGCCGCTGCGGTCGGAAATGCCAAGGCCTTTCGCATGGTCTGCTCGCACCCCGAAAACGAGGCGGACAAGGTCGAAAAGCTGTACGAGGCTTTTCTGCAGGCGAAGCAACTGGCCGGAGAGCACACGGGGAGATTGTCACGGTCCAGCTTCAATCAATTCGTCCAGAAGAAAACCAAAGAATTGCAGAAGCAAAAAAACTGCAAAGACGTGGAATACGTCGTCGAAACCGTGGACGGCCAGGTCAAACTCAAAGCCCTCGTAAAAGCCTGATCACTTCAGCAGTTTAGCTGCACAACTCCTCCGCTTGTTATCCCGCTGCCGGCCTCCCTTTTCTACATCGGCACTTTCGCAAACTTTCGTGGGCGCTTACACTGTTATGCTTTTCTCTTTGCGGAGGGATTCATGGCTGTGGAGCGCGCGCTCATCAGCGTTTTTGACAAAACCGGAATCGTGGGCTTTGCGAAGCGGCTCGCGGCGCTGAAGATCGAAATTCTATCAACGGGCGGAACCGCCAAGCTGCTGCGTGAAAACGGAGTCGCGGTGCGCGACGTCTCTGACTTCACCGGCTGGCCCGAAATGCTCGGCGGGCGCGTGAAAACACTGCATCCCAAAGTCCATGGCGGGCTGCTCTTCCGCCGCAAGCATGCGGAAGATGAGAAGCAAGCCAGGGAACATGGCATCGCGCCGATTGATCTCGTGGTCGTGAATCTGTATCCCTTCGAGGCGACTGCTGCAAAAGCCGGTCTCACCGAAGAAGAACTCATCGAGAACATCGACATCGGGGGGCCGACGATGCTGCGCTCGGCGGCGAAAAACTTCGAGAGCGTGACCGTCGTGTGCGATCCCGCCGATTTCGAGCGCGTGGCAAAAGAAATGGAAAGCGCGGGCGACTCTACGCTCGCGACGCGTTTGGAGCTGGCGCGCAAGGTTTTTGCAACGACTGCGCGCTACGACGGAATGATCACCACGGAATTGGAGCGCCTCTCCGCCAACGGTCACGCGGCGTTGCAGGCAAAGCCCAGGCTTCCGGAGCGCGTGCACCTTGCGCTGCGCCGGCAGCAAGAATTGCGCTACGGCGAGAATCCTCACCAGGCCGCCGCACTCTATGTGCCGGCGGGCCGCGAGCCGGAAGGCTTGGCGGCGGCAAAGCAGCTCCAGGGCAAGGAACTTTCCTACAACAATTTCGTGGACTTGGAAGCGGCGCGCAGCCTGGCGGCGGAATTCAAGAATCCCGCAGCAGTCATCATCAAGCACAACAATCCGTGTGGCGCCGCCGAGCAGACGACCTTGCGCGATGCGTACCTGAAGGCGCTGGCGTGCGATCCGGTTTCCGCGTTTGGCGGCGTGCTGGCCTTCAACCGCGAAGTGGACGCCGCGACCGCGGAGGAAGTGGCGAAGCTGTTCGTCGAATGCATTGCCACTCCGGGCTTTGCTCCGCGCGCGAAAGAAATTTTCGCGGCGAAGAAAAACTTGCGTTTGCTGGAGTTGCCGCCCGGCGGACTCGAGCCGGAACGGGAGCTACAGCTCAAGCGCATTCTTGGGGGAATGCTGGTACAGCAGCCGGAGCTGGGCGGACTGAACGACAGCGAACTGCGCACCGTAACGAAACGCGTGCCCACGCCCGAAGAGATGCACACCTTGCGCTTCGCGTGGAAAGTGGCAAAGCACGTGAAGTCCAACGCCATCGTGTTTGCCAAGGACGGCGCGACCGTGGGCGTCGGCGCCGGCCAGATGAGCCGCGTGGACTCCGTAAAAATCGCGGTGATGAAAGCGCAATCGCCACTCGCGGGAACCGTCGTAGCCTCCGACGCGTTCTTTCCGTTTCCCGATGGCGTCGAGGAAGCCGCGAAAACCGGCGCGACCGCAGTGATCCAGCCGGGCGGTTCCGTGCGCGACCCGGACGTCGTTGCTGCCGCGGACCGCTTAGGCCTGGCAATGGTCTTCACCGGCATGCGCCACTTCCTGCACTAAAAGCGGTGACTGGGGAATAGTGACCGGTGACGCAAGAGCTTCTTGGCGGGAGCACCGAGCAAAGCGGATCGGTTGATGACAAGGCCGGGGAGAAGCTGCTCGAAGCGGGCGACGGTCCGCCGCCCGGACGAGAGTCTGGGCGTGCAGAAGGCTAAGCTTACAACGACGAAAAAAAACAACGGCTAGAAGTCGGCGTACAAAAGGTCTTATTTGTGCAGGAAGGGCCGATTCCGTCTTAGGATAGTAGCTGCGTAAGCCATCAGGAGAAAAATGGCACTTTTTGGGGATTTGGGGGATCGCAGGGAGCTGGAGACGAAGGCGAAGGCCGAGGGGCGGCTGCCTCCGGGGCAGTCGCTGACGCTGAAGTGGCCGGTGCTGCATTACGGGGGCGTGCCGGCATTTGATGCGGCGAAGTGGGACTTCAAAATTTCGGGCTTAGTTGAGGAAGCGAAGCGGCTGACGTGGGAAGAGTTTCGCGCGCTGCCACAGACGGAAGTGACTTCGGATTTTCATTGCGTGACGCGCTGGAGCCGTCTGGACAACCAGTGGAAAGGCGTGCTGTTTATGGTAGTGCTGAAGTACGTGATGGCAAAGCCGGGGGCGGA
>QHYL01000138.1 GCA_003224105.1 Acidobacteriota bacterium
TTCAAGGAAGTCCGCTGCAAGAACATCCAGCCGCCCACTGCCAATGCCACACCAGCGGCAATGCTCAAAGCCTTAGAGGCGAAGCGAGTTCGCAACCTCGCTGAGTGGTCGGGGAGCCGAGGCGGTTTGATTTTGGCGACGCGCCTTCTTAGCGAGGCTCTTTCAAAGATTCCTTTAATCCCAGTTTTAAACAATGCGGATGAAGCAGCGGCGGGAGTTCTCGTTCGATCTTCAAAACCGTGTTCTTCAAAGGCCTGATTTTCAAATGGCTGTTCTTCAAAAGACGCGGGGACTTCGAAGGATTCTGTCGAGGACTCCTCCGGTTCCATAAAACCCGGTAATTCCTGCACTCGTATTTGATTTGTTCGACCCTCATCTTCCTTGGTGCCAAGATCCCCAGTCGGCTCTCCCTGCGAAATCCACTCTCTGATTCTGGCGCGCGCATCTTCCGGAAGGTTTAGAAATTCGATCCCCGCCTCTCTACCGGAAACGTTTTTCCAGGTGAGCCGGCCGCTGGTCTCGAACCAATCCGCCGAATCCGGAAACCGCACGCGCATCTTTCCAAAATGATGCTCTCGCAAAGCCGCAGCTGCCGTAAGCGCCAACCCGCCTTCGCCGAGGTTGAAAACAAGGCCGCCATTGTCTTCACCCAGCACTACGTAAGTGAACAACAGGATTTGGCGGCGGGCATGTTGGCGCCGTTCTGGAATGGAGGGAGTGGGTTGCCGCTGGAGATCCTGGCCCGATGTTGCGGGAGCTGTCTGTTCGTTAGCAGGCGAACGAATCTTTCCTGTCCCATTTTCAGCAAAGGCCGGGTTTTCAAAGGCCGACGCGACTGCTTCGGCCCCGTCACGGAAGGTGCCAGTTCCTACTTGCAAAGGAGGAAGCTCACCGGGCTCTCCAGCTATCTCCGGAGAGTCTTCAAGTCCTGTCTCGCTTTCCGCATCGACTCGAGAACTCGCAACGTCTGCGAAAGAAAATCTAGGCCCGTGCGTATTCGCGGGCGGGGAATTCGGCAATCGCATTTTAGGGAGTTTGGGCGGCTCCGGCCTTAGCCCGTTAGTGTAAGCCTGATCGGAAATCCACCTGCGGATTTGGTCCCGCGCCTTCTCCGCGATGGCAACAAAGCGGACGCGCGCTTCTTTTCCTGATGAACCCGTCCAGACAATCTCCCCGCTTGCCTCAAGTGCCTCGGGGGTTCCAGGGAACTGGATTTGCATTCGCAGTGGCCCATCCCCGAACTCGGCGTTCCCCAAGGTGGCGCCCGCCGTTAGAGCCAGCCCATTTTCGCTCAGGGAGGTGACAATCCCTCCGTTCACGCTGCCTATGTCTATGTACATTAACGAGGTAACGCGGAGCCGTGGGCAGCCGCGCCGTTCTGTTACTGCGGGCGTGTTTGCAATGCCTTGGAGTTTGTCCTGCATGCCTCGTCGTTGTTGCAGGAGGGCGGTCGCAACAAAACCTCAACGGATGAATTATGTCCCTGCTTTTCTGTAGCCTTCAATCAGGCAAATACTTGAAGGCATTGGAAATAGCGGCAAAACAAGTAACAGAATGCCGGCGCTTCTTGCGTGAACCCTTGGTTCATTATCAAAACTCCGCTAACTTATGCCTATTCAAGCAGTTACGAGCAGCCCGGACACAAGACTCCTTCCTATTCCTCGGCGTACAGACTTAGTTTGTCGACCCACATGGTCCCACGGATTTTGTTGTCGAACTTTGTGCTTGGCGGTCGCGCGACTCGGACAACTATCAATCGAGTATTCAACGGCGTTCTGAACTCCAGCCGCTGCTCCGTCCATCCTGACGTTCCTATAGCATTCTCTGTCGCCGCGAACATTTTTCCTGAGTCGTAGGCATCAAAAATCTGAAAACGCGGGCCACTATCCGTGGTGATCGCATCGGTTCGAATGTAGCCGGAGAACCGATATCGTGTGTTCGGGCGAACCAGCACGTACTGAAGCAAATGGCCGTAGTCAACGTTTCGCGTGCCATCAAATTCGATGTGTACGGCCTGCGCGCCGTCAACTGCATCTCGCGAATCAATGCTGACGGTCGCTCCCTCTATTGGCACGACACGCCAGTCCAACCCTCCATTCAAAATGTCAGACTCGAAACTTCCGTTTGTCACGAGACTGGGAGTCACACGAAGCGAGCCGACCTTTTGTGGAAATCGATCGGCAAGGGCCGACCACGCCTCGGCCAGTTGCTCCGTCTGCCGCTTTTGGATCAAAGCGTCAAGATAGACAAACGCTTCAGACAACTCGAAGGGTAGCCTCAACGCGAGCAGTTTGCTCCATGCCTGTTCGGCTGCGAGCGCGTCGCCTTTGCCAGCCTGATAGTTCAAGTAAGCGATTAAGGTAGCCGTCTCCTTGGGCACCATTTCTTCAAGAATTGTCTTTCTGTCTTCCGTTGCCCTTTCCGCGAGCGCGAAAACATCCTGCTGTGGCACTCCGCCTCCGAGAAGAACCTTGCGCAACGTGCGCAGGCCCTCCAAAGTCTTACCACTGCGAATATAGAAATTCGCCAGCTTCCAATTCACGTCAGGTGAAGCGGGAAAGAGCTCTTTGGAGCGTTCGAACGCGCGCAGGGCCTCACTGCGGTTTCCTGCCCAGTCGAAAGCAGTGCCGAGGTCTGCCCAATACAAAGCGTTTTGAGGGCTCAGGTTCACGGCCCGCTGGTAAAGCTTTACTTGTTCATCAGGGTTGTCAGTATCCGCGTAGAAGTGCCGCATCGTGGCCAGCGCGTCGTAGTATTGTGCGTTGCGCGGATCCCAGCGGATTGCGGCTTGCAGGGCTTCTGGCGTCTTTTTCTGAAAATGCCAGGCCGCTATCCCTCTTCTTGTCACGGCGTTGAGACACAGAAGCATGCCTGTTGCGAGACTGCAGCGAACGGCAATGCTCTGCCAACGGCGAGTCCTGTCGAATGGCCTTGTCAGTACTCCACCTTAGGGCGCCTACCCCATTCCCTTAAGAGTCAAAAGGAATTCTCGATCGCCATGTACCGATCGTACGCCCCGGCGTCGAAAACGAGGTCGAGAGTAGGCACCAAATGGACCTCTTCTCCGCCGAACTTGGCCTTAAACGCTGAAAAATTTTGCCACGGGTGATCCGGTTGGTTCGGCGGCGCAATCCCCCATAAGTCGTACCGTTCATGGCCCCGCGCCTTTGCCTTTAGCATAATCTCGAAATGCATCAGGTACGGGGCCATCACATGACGATTAAGGGTGCGCGAGCCGCCATAAAAATAGGTCGCGCGCGGCCCGAAGTACAGGACCAGAGCAGTGGCCAGCCGCTCGCCCTGATATTCCGCGAAGAATAAGGACGCATGATTGTCCGGGCAGGCCAAAGCCAGGAGCGTCTCAAAATAGTCCGGCGGCTTTGCTTCCATTCCCTGGCGGGCAGCCGTTTCTTCATAGATAGCCTGAAAATCGGCAAGACCGCGCTCTGAGGTATCTTCCACAATGGAAACGCCGTGCCTCCTCGCCACGCCAATGTTGTAGCGCCCTTTCGGCTTCATCTGCGCCAGGATGGCGCTCTCGCAAGGCCGCAAATCAATGCAGCGTGTGTCTCGCGTTTCTAAATAGTGGTCTGCAAGAGGAGGGACGCTTCGAAATCCGCGCACAAAATCAGGCACGCGCAGCCATCGAGGCTCGATGCGCAAATGGCTGACCACGCAGG
>QHYL01000139.1 GCA_003224105.1 Acidobacteriota bacterium
AAGCGGGAGCCCACGAGTAGCTCCCGCGCGTCGCCGCAGGTGCTTCTGTCCTTGGCGGAGGCTACGGCGTCGCTGATCCACACGATCTTCTCCATCATTCCGTGACTGGTTTTGATTATGCCGGGATTTCGGCTGGTGTTTCGCGTGGGCGCGAAGGCAGAGACGAGGAGCGGCAGCACATTCTCCTGCGGCGGCTGAGAGCCAGTGGCCGCTCGCCGAAAAAATCACCGGTCTGAAGACCGGCCACTACAACTGCACTGTCGCCGCGGGCACTAGGGCTTAGCGACGGTTTGGGGAGAGGTTCAGTGCAGGGTTTGCAGGACACGGTTGATGTCCGACTGCAAGATGTTGGCCGGGCCGCCCGGTTTCTGGTTGAAAATGAAATTGAGAGAAGAACTGTCGGAAAAGAGCCTGACGCTCACTTCGCCGAATTGATTTTGTGCGCGCCCAAATTGAAATCCGGTGAATTCACCTGCGCTGACCGCAAAGACGCCGGACGCGGCGCCTCTTGGCATCATTGTCCCTTTCACGATGAGGAGAAGAGCCCGGCTGGCGGCGTCTTGCCTGGACATAAAGGGAGTAATGTTGCCGGGTGTCGCCTCCAGGATGGTGCGATAAAGGGCATAATCCGATAGCAGAGCTTCGTCGCCGTACATCCGCCGCAGGGTGCTTTGGTCGATCTTGTCGTTTGATAGAACTGTATTCACGAAGGCACGCGAAGAGCCGTGCCAAAGGGAGAGAGAGTTGCCCGATTGAAATGCGATCATCGCCTTATTGTTGTTGTCCGGGAGGATTTTGGTTTTCGCGTCGTCGATGTCGTTCCAGGGAACTTCGAATTCATACCCAAAGTAAGAGAGCTTCCTGCCTGGCGATCGGGAAATCGACAAATCCAAGAGTGGAGCAGGAGCCATGCTTACAACGGGAGTCTTCCGCGTCAGGTAGCGAGCCTCGAGGAGGATGAGGGTCTGGAAACCGAAAAACCATAGGTAAGCGGCGCATGCAAGCACCACAACGAGCAAAGCAATCAGGACGCGAGCCCTTGTCGACATTCGGGCCGCCGGCGTCTCGTAATTCCCCGGAGGCGCTTCCCATTGGTCAATCAGATGGTTTGACAAGGTCGCACCTGCAGGCATTCCCGTTTGGTATCTTTCGGCTGGGACCAAACGCACGGAAGGGCTTCAGTATATACCGGATAGCAGAAGGGCGCAGCGGCGCTGCGCCGCTACAAGACGTTCATCACACGAACCGGTTTATTCGGAGTGGGCGCCGAAGAGGCGCAGGACCACGCCGGCAGACGCCCAATAACTGTTCTGGGCCGCCGAGTAGCCGTTGGCGCGGAAAGTGGTGCGGTAGAAGTCCACGTTGATCAGGCGAACTTCCCAGTGCGGCGAGAAGTGGACATCAATGCCACCGCCAGCCTTATAGGAAATGCAGTTGACGGAAGTTTTGAAACCGCCCGGGCCGGTAACGGTAGTGTCGAGGCGAGAGCCGCCAACAAGCGCTTCCGCAAACGGCGTGACGCCAATGCGGCCCATGCCAAAGCGGCCACGGCGATAATAGGCGCGGCCACCGAAATGGTTGCCATACAGCACGGACTTTGCGCCGTTGGTGGTGGCGAAGTTGTAGCTGCTGTCGCCGACGAGCTGGAGCCAGGGCTTCAGATTCCAGCCGAACGAACCCAGGCCGCCGCTGAGGTTTGCGGAGGTTCCGGCGTTGACGAAGCGGGCGAAGGCGTATCCGGAATAGAGTTCGAGCAGGAAGCCTTGGTGAGCGCCGGCCACGGGCTGCTCCCAGCTTTCGCGCGCCTTCGCGCTGCGAATCGGCTCAGGCGCAGGTTGCGCGGCTTCCGGCTGAGGCTGCGAAGCGGGAGCGGGCTCTGCGGCAGCGGGCGCAGGAGCAGGAGCCGGGTCCGGAGTGCTCGAAGCCGAAGGAGCTGGCGGAGGCGTTGTGGGGAACAATGGTCCGGGCTGTGCAGGAACGGAACTCTGCGAAGCCGTGGATGACGCGGAAGGCTGAGGTTCCGTAGCGGCGGGCGCTGGCGCCGGCGCAGAAGGCTGCGAAGACGCAGGATTTGCTGGCTGAGCGCTGGCGCCCGCAGCCGTCGTTGATCCTTGGGCCGCGGGCGCGGAGGCCGCAGGAGTTACGGAAGCGGAAGCCGACGGAATTGCTGCTGGAGCCGGTTTCGCCGCGGGTTCGGAATCCACGGGGGCGGCTGAAGGCGCTGGTGAAGGCGCGACCGGCTGCGAAACCGCCGGAGCAGCCTGAGCACTTGCTGCCGGAGTTGACGCTGCTGCAGTGGAAGATGGGGGAGCCGCTTGCGCAGGCGAAGAATAATTTACATCCGCCGCGGTCACTGCCGGCATGGGCGGCGTTGGGAACAGGGGGCCTGCGGGAGCGGCAGGCTTCTCCGGGGGAAGAGACGTGGTTACCGGCATAGATGCCGCCTGAGAAGCGGAAGCCGGTTGCGCGTACGCAGGAGCCACGGTGGCAGCATTCGCAACGGCGGGGCGAACATTAGCGGCAGACGCGGCAGGGGCTGATGCGGCAGGGGCGCGCCCGGCGGCAGATGGCGCGGGGCCCGCTTGTCCGTGATCCGCAGTGATCAGGCTCGAGTAGACGTAGCCGATTTTGCCGTCTTTGGTCTGGACGCGCGAGAAAATAAATCCGTTGAGCAGGATGGTGAAGCGCTCGCCGCACGCAACGGTAGCGACAGAATCCGGGGTCTGCCGCGGCTTGCCGAAGACCTGCGTGTTCTCGGGATGAGCCGAGCAGTCGACGTACCCCAATTCGTCCGCCCAAGCGGCGGACACCAAGAGAAAAGAGCCTGCGAGCAGGATGAAAAAACGTGTGCGAGACATTCGCCCCTCCACGGCCCGGGGACACGCCGAGCCTTGAAAACCATTTTGAGGCGGAAAACGAAGGGTTGAAACCGTTCGAAGGGACAGGGATTCCAAAAAAAACACCTGTCCGAAAGGCGGGGTGGGTCGCGGGCTGGATTGAGGCGCCGCGCCTACGGCGCTTGGGAGTGTTTTGGATTACCGCTTACCCAGCGCTCACGCGCTGGGCTAAATTGTGGCACGCCTCCGGCGTTCGGAAAAAACGAAGGGCGAGTTCAGGATTGCCGCTGGACAAAGCGCTTTCGTGTGAAAAGACTACGCTCGGGCCGGAAAAAGCGCACAGCCAGGAGTGGCTGTGCTAGAGGGGAGGCCTGCCCTGTTGTGGCGCTAGATCTGGGCGAGGTGGTTGAGGACTTCGGCGGTGTGGCCTTTGGCTTTGACGGCGGGCCAGACGGCTTCGATTTTGCCGGTCTTGCCGATGAGGAAAGAACTGCGGACGATGCCCATGAATTTGCGTCCCATGAACTGTTTTTGTTGCCAGGCGCCGTAAGCTTCGATGGTTTTGTGGCCGGGATCGCTGAGCAACGGGAAATTAAATTTGAATTTGGACTTGAACAAAGCTTGGCCTTTGACCGAATCGGCACTTAGGCCGAGGATGGCGACTTGCAGTTTATCGAACTTCTTTTTTGCGTCGCGAAACTCGGACGCTTCGATGATTCAACCGGTGGTGTTGGCTTTGGGAAAGAAGAAAAGGAGAACGCGCTTGTCCTTGAAATCCTTCAGAGCGACAGTTTTATCCTCGTCGGATTGGAGGCGGAACGCGGGGGCTTTGTCACCGGGCTTGAGCATGGGAGCGAGTGGCCTGAGATTTTAGCAGAATAATGGATTAGGGCGCAGGTGCGCCGCGCTCCTCGCGGCCTTTGTCGAAGTCACGGCGAAAGTGCCATCGAATGTCCCGAATTTGAGGGGAAGAAGAAAGAATCGAATGCAAAGTCTGAGGTGCGGCGGGGTTGATTCCGTGCTTGCGAACTCCGAGCAAGGAGCCAAGGAGGCCGCGGTACCGCTCGATCCATCCGACCCATGTTCCCTCGCCGCCCTCGACAAGGCTTGGAGAGTGTCCTATCACGAGGGTGTGAGGCGCGCCCATGACCTGAAAGTTGAAATACCAGCCAAAGTCTTCCTGGCCAGGCTCATTGTCGGCATTCACGCCTCTAGTACGAAGTTCACGAATCAGCCATTTGGCCAGGTCATCCCCGAAACAGCAGGCGTTGACGAAGTAACCTTTCGGCTCGGTGATGTTAAAAGCCGTGCTGGTGAACGAGACGATCGTTCTGACTTCTGCTCCCATAACATGCGCACGGCTCAACCAGTTTCCGAGAGGAGTTTGCGGAGGATGTCGTTGACCGATTGAGGATTCGCCTGGCCGCGGGTGGCGCGCATGACTTGGCCGACGAAAAATTTGAAGACGCCTTGGTTGCCGGATTTGTATTTCGAGACGTTGTCGGGGTTTTTGGCGATGACTTCGCGCGCGGCGGCTTCGATGGCGGAGTCGGTGACTTGCGCGCCAAGGCCTTCCGCGGCAACGATGTCCGTGGCAGGGCGGCCGGACTCGAACATGGTGGCGAAAACTTTTTTACCGACGGCGGCGGTGACTTTGCCGGACTCCACCAAGGAAACGAGCTCCGCGAGAGATTTTGCGCTGACGGGACTCAACTCGATTTCCTTGCCGGAATCATTGAGGCGGCGAAGAAGCTCGGTTTGCATCCAGTTGGCGGCGGCTTTGCCGGGAGCGCCGGCTTTCACGACGGATTCGAAATAATCGGCGAGCGCTTTTGTTGCGGTGAGGACTTCGGCGTCGTAGGGAGTGATGCCATAGGCCGAGACGAAGCGGGCGCGTTTGGCTTCGGGAAGTTCGGGAAGGGAGCGGCGAACTTCTTCGCGCCAGACATCGCTGACATGGACGGGCAGAAGATCCGGTTCGGGGAAATAGCGGTAGTCGTGAGCCTTTTCCTTCGAGCGCATGGAAACGGTGTGGCCCTCGGCTTGATTCCAGAGCCGTGTTTCCTGGGTAAGGCGGCCGCCGGACTCGAGAACGCCGATGTGGCGCTCGATTTCGTATTCGAGGGCTTTTTGGAGGAAGCGGAAGGAATTCAGATTTTTGACTTCGACCTTGGCGCCGAACTCGCGGGAGCCGCGAGGGCGCACGCTGACGTTGGCGTCGCAGCGAAGCGAGCCTTCTTCCATGTTGACGTCGCTGACGCCGGTGTAAAGCATGATTTGGCGGAGCGCGGTGAGATAGGCGTAAGCCTCTTCGGAAGAACGAATGTCGGGCTCGGAGACGATTTCGGCGAGCGGGGTGCCGCAGCGGTTGTAATCAATGTAGGCCTTGGTGGCGGATTGCGCGAAGCCTTCGTGAAGGTTTTTCGCGGCGTCTTCTTCGAGATGCAGGCGAGTGATGCCGATGCGCTTTGTGGCGCCGCCGACCTCGACGTCGAGCCAACCGCCGGTGGCGAGGGGGAGCTCGTATTGGGAGATTTGATAACCCTTGGGGAGGTCGGGATAAAAATAGTTTTTGCGGGCGAAGCGCGAACGCTCGTGGACGGCGCAGTTGAGCGCGAGTGAGGCGCGCATGGCCATTTCGACGGCGCGCTTGTTGAGAACGGGAAGCGTGCCGGGTAAACCGAGGCACACGGGACAAACGTTGGTGTTCGGAGGATCGCCGAAGCGCGTGGA
>QHYL01000140.1 GCA_003224105.1 Acidobacteriota bacterium
ATCCAAATCCCATCCCTTCCAGTTTCGCGACCGCGCCAGCGCATCGCCTTCAAGCATTCGCCGCGCTACGGCCATCAGCAGCGTCCACGCAAAGTCCGCCGTCGTCTCATCCAGCACGCCGGGCGTGTTCGTCGCCACAACTCCGCGTTTCGTGCACGCCACCACATCAATATTGTCGAAGCCCACCGCCACGTTCGCCGCAATCTTCAATTTCGGCGCCGCCTGCAACAATTCGTCGTTCACTTTTTCCGTCAACAGGCAGACCAGCGCCTCTTTGTCCTTCACGCGCCGCAGCACTTCCTCGCGCGGCGGTCGCTCGGGCTTCTCCCAATACTCCACTTCGCAGTGTTCCTGCAGAATTTTTCTTGCGGGTTCAAACAACCGGTGTGTCGCAAAAACCTTCGGCTTCGCCATTGCTCCTCGTCGCAGTCTGGGTCATTCACACTAGCATACTCGCTTCCCCTGCGTGCAACTTCACATTGCGCGCCTCCAGGAAATCTCACTATAGTGCCAGATGCGGCCCTGGAAGGGTCGCTCGCTATGTACGCTGGCCTTCTTCGCGATCTCGAAAAACTTCTCGGCTCAAGGTCCGTTCTCTTTCACCCGGAAGACGTTCTCCTCTACGAATACGACGGTTCAGTCGAAAAAGGTCGCCCGGACGTAGTCGTTTTCCCAACCTCCACGCAAGAGGTCTCGCAAATCGCCAAACTCGCCGCCAAATACAACGTGCCCATCGTCGGACGTGGCTCCGGCACCGGCCTTTCCGGTGGCGCGTTAGCCCGCACCGGCGGCCTGATGCTCGTTTTCTCACGCATGAACCGCATCCTTTCCATCGACCCTGAAAATCAGCGCGCCATCGTCCAACCAGGCGTCGTCAATTTCGATCTCACACTGGCTGCGGAATCTTACGGCCTCTATTTCGCGCCCGATCCCTCCAGCCAAAAATCCTGCACCATCGGCGGCAACGTCGCCGAAAACGCGGGCGGTCCCCACACGCTCGCTTACGGCGTCACCACCAATCACGTCACCGCCCTCGAACTCGTTCTTGCCGATGGCAAAATCGTTCGTGTTGGCAACGCGCAGGGCGACGCGCTCGGTTACGACCTGAACGGCCTCCTCGTCGGTTCCGAAGGCACCCTTGCGCTGGTCACCGAAATCACCGTAAAGCTCTCTCGCAAGCCCGAAGCCGTCAAAACCCTTCTCGCCATATTTGATTCGGTGGACGATGCAGCGGAAACCGTCGTTGACGTCACCGCCCGCGCCATCACTCCTGCCGCTTGCGAAATGCTCGATGGCTGGACGCTCCGCGTCGTTGAAGATTTCGTCCACGCCGGTTTCCCTCGCGACAGCGCCGCCGTTCTTCTCCTCGAAGTCGAAGGCCTCTCGGAAGCGGTGGCCGCTCAAGCGGTTGCTATCACCGAGGTTTGCAACTTGCACCACGCCCGCGAAGTGCGCCTCGCCCGCGACAACACCGAGCGCGATCTTCTCTGGAAAGGCCGCAAGAATGCCTTCGGCGCTCTCGGCCGCCTCGCCGCCAGCAACTATGTCCTCGACGGCGTTATCCCTCGCACCAAACTTCCTCAAACGCTTCGCCATATCCGGGAAATCGGCGCGCGCTACAGCTTCGATATATGCAATATCTTCCATGCCGGGGATGGCAACCTTCATCCCATCGTTCTCTACGATCCACGCGACAAAGGTCAATTCGAACGCGCCATGCAAGCCTCCGCCGAAATCATCCGCTACTGCGTGGAAGTGGGCGGCGCGCTCACCGGTGAGCACGGAATCGACATGGAAAAGTCCGAGCTCATGCCGCTTCTTTTTTCCGACGCCGACTTCGATCTCATGCGCCGCGTTCACGACGCTTTTAATCCCAACTGCGCGCTCAACCCCGGCAAAATCTTCCCGCTCAGCAAAGGCTGCGGCGAAATTCGAGTCCGCCCTCGCTCTTCATCGCGTTCGAGCGACGCATGATTTTCCTCTGTGCCTTACTCCCCCTCCTTTCTGTGATCTCTGTGTCCTTTGTGTTCTCTGTACTACTAATCCTCAAATTCGTTGTGCGCCGCGCAAAAATGTTATCGTCCGTCGCAGTACCGTCCGATGTATGGGGCATTGCTTTTTGGTTGCGGCTCCGCCGCGCTGTGTTAATTCTTGGATTTTCTCTTCATGCCTAACCTCTCGCCAAATCTCGCTGCCCGCCTCGAATCCGCCATCGGCTCTTCTCACGTCGCTGCCGATCCAACAGTCTGCTCGCAATACGCCGTTGATGAAATCGTTCCGTCCGTCGTCGCCAAACCCTCCTTCGCCGAACAAGTCGCCGAAATCGTCCGCTTCGCCGCCCTCGAAAGACTCACCCTTATCGCCTGCGGCCATCGCACCAAACTCCAAATCGGCATGCCTCCTTCGCGTTACGACATCGCCCTCGACATGACCGGCCTTAACCAGATCGCCCATTACGATCCTGGCGATCTCACCGTCAGCGCCGATGCCGGCGCCAATTTCAACGACCTCGCCGCTCCCCTCTACAAGCAAAAGCAATTTCTCCCGCTCTCCGTCCCTTTTTATTTCGAATCCACCATTGGCGGTATCATCGCCTCCGGCGTCGACTCTTCGCTTCGCCATTCTTACGGCACCGCGCGCGACTTCCTCATCGGCGCGGAATTTGTGGACGGCACGGGCCGCCTCTGCAAAAGCGGCGGCCGCGTCGTTAAAAATGTCACCGGCTATGACCTCCACAAACTCCTCATCGGCTCTTTCGGCACGCTCGCGGTTATCACGCGACTCAACTTCCGCACTTTTCCGGCGGCGCCCTCCAGCCGCGCCTTCGTCATCTCTTTTCACGCCCACGATGACGCTCTCGCTTTCAACAACCTCGTCGAATGCTCTCCGCTTCGCCCAGCTTCTATCGATCTCCTCAGCCCTCAGCTCATGCAACTTTTCCTCGAAGCCGAAAAAAATGCCCCCGAACCTCCCGCCGCCCCTCTTCAAGGAAAATTCCTCGCGGATTCCTGGCATCTTTGTGTCAGTGTCGAAGGCACTCCTGAAGTCTGCGAGCGCGCCTCCCGCGAATTGCATCGTCTCGCCACATCTCCCGAGACAAAGCACGCACAACTCATCATTTTCGACGAATCCGAAGGCGCCGACCTCTGGCACTACGTCGGTCAATCGATTCCGCTCGTTCTCGAAGCTTCTCCCTCTGCTGCCATTTTCAAAATCTCTACTCTCCCCGCTCGTCTCGCCCCGCTTCTCCGGGAGTTGCGCGCACTCGCCGGCCAGGCTTCTTTCCCCCACGCCATCCTCGCCCGGGCCTGCGGCGTCCTCTACTTTGCTCTTCTTCCGCCGGCAGACACCACCTCCTCGCTCTATCGCCTTGCCGAAGTGGCTACCGCCGTTTTCTCTCTTTGCTCCGCGGAAAACGCCTCCGCCACTCTCCCTTGGTGCCCGACTCAACTCAAATGCCATGTCAATATTTGGGGCCCTGATTTTGGAGCGCCGGTTTCCA
>QHYL01000246.1 GCA_003224105.1 Acidobacteriota bacterium
CATCGAGTGCCGAGGATTGAGTGAACTTGGCGAGGATGATGACCTGGCGATTCATGTCGTCATAGCGCAGCTTTTGGCTTTCTTCCGCTGCCTGGAGGAGGGCCTTCTCCCCGATTCTCCCTCGGAAGAAGGAATTATCAATCGCGTGGTGGAAAAGTTTCCTTTGCATGCTCCTTCATGAAACAGCCACCAAATCGCCACGGCAGCCCACGCAAGAACGGAAAGACGAGTAAATAAGTGCAGAGGGCCAAATGGTTTTGAAAGCGTGCCAGCGAAATGTTCTCTCCGACGTGAGAGCAGCGCGCTGGGCTTCTACTTTAGTCTTCTTACTCGCTTCCTCGATACCGATTAACGGCCAAGTGCGCGTATGGGAAGGCGTCCTGAAACTCCCGACCTACGAGGAAGGAGCGCCGGATCCGAATCCTCCTTTCGATCAATTCTCGACCGGCCGCTTCAACTATCCCTATACTCTTCGCAACGAAATCACCAATACGCGCGCGGAACACGAGTGGCGCGCCATTTATCTCGAAAACGAGTACTTGAAATGTTCGGTGCTACCGGACATTGGCGGCCATCTGTACACCTGCGTTGACAAAATCAGCGGCCAGCCGATGTTCTACGCGAATCCGTCGATCAAGAAGGCTCGCATTGGATATCGTGGAGCATGGGCGGCGTTTGGCGTCGAGTTCAATTTTCCTGTTTCCCACAATTGGGTCTCGATGTCGCCGGTGAACTACGCCTTCGCGGAACATTCGGATGGGAGCGCCTCGGTGACCGTGGGCAACATTGACAGAGTCTATGGGATGGAATGGATGGTGGAATTGACTCTGCGCCCGGGCTCCGCCGTATTGGAGCAGCGCGTCACACTCAGCAACCGAAGCGACGTTCGCCATCGTTTTTACTGGTGGAATAACGCGGGAGTACAAGTTTGGGATGATTCCCGAATTCAGTATCCTCAGCGATTTGCCGCCGCGCACGGATTTGCAGAGGTGCAGCGCTGGCCGGTTGATGCCCAAGGTAAGGATTTGAGCGTCATTCGAAATCAAACCGATGGCCCCGTCTCCCTGTTCACGCATGGAAGCCGGGAAGATTTCATGGGAGTGTGGAATCCGCATACAAACACGGGCACAGCGCATTTTGCCGAGTATCTTCAAGTGCCCGCCAAGAAAATCTGGTCCTGGGGTGTCGACGCGGATGGCCTCGATTGGCGTAAAGCTCTTTCTGATAACGACAGCGCGTATGTCGAGCTGCAAGCAGGCCTGTTTCGAAACCAGGAGACGTACGCGTTCCTGGAGCCGCGGCAAGGCATCTCCTTCACAGAGTATTGGATGCCTGTGCGCGACACGGGCGGCATCTCGCGAGCCAACTTGGCAGGCGTAGTTCATTTGCAGCGAAACAATAACGTTCTAAGCGTCGCATTGAATGCCAACCGGAAAATACTCGCAGCTACAATCGCAATCCTAAACGGGACTACTTCGTTGCTGCAGGAAAAAGAAGATTTGGCGCCTGACCGTGCCTGGAAAAAAGAGCTTGCGATTCCCGCCGGCGCGGCGAGCCTCACATTTGAACTCCGAGACGGCAGCGGCGCCGTGTTGCTCAGGCAAACCGAGGGACAATATGACTGGGTGCCGGAGTCTCAGATTAAACTCGGCCCTCAGGTTTCTTACAAAACTCCCGAAGAGAGCCTGCGAACTGCGGACGACTGGCTTCAATTGGGGAAAGAGGAAGAGTTGAATGGCAACGTCCTTGCCGCTGTCCAGACTTACGAGAAGGCTCTGCAGAAACTCCCCGGCAGCTTTGAATTGCTAAAAGCCGCCGGACGTCTGGACGCCAGCCTGAATCGCTTCGAAGAAGCGCTCCCGCTGTTAGTTGAGGTTCATGACCGGAACACCAGCGACACGGAAATTTCCTACTATCTTGGAATTGCATATGAAGGGCTTGAGCGAGAGGAAGAGGCGGCCGACGCTTACCGCGAAGCTCTGCGACTGCCCGACTTTCGCGCCGCAGCCGCAGTGCGTCTTGCGGAAGTGCAGGCTCGCGCAGGCAAATTAGAGCAGGCCAGGGAATTGTTGAGTTTTCAATCCGCTCCTGAAGATTTGCGCGATGCGGAAGAACTGGCAGTCGTTCGAAAAGCGCTTGGAGAGACTAAGGAAGCAGAAGCGCTTGCCAGAGAGCGGCTTGCGCGCTTTCCCCTGAGCAATTTTCTTCGTGAAGAACTTGGAAACCCGGACCTCGCGCATTTGGCCGGCGATCCTTATCGCGCTTTGAACATCGCGTACGAATACGCGCGCTTGGGGCTCTACCGAAAAGCAATAGGAGTCCTAAGCCGTGAGTATCCTTCTGTAAAGGCGGATCAGGCGGAACCGGGCTCCGTCGCGCCTCAAAACCATCCGTTGGTCGTCTACTTTCGGGGATATTGCCGCGAGAAACTTGGTGAGTCTCCGGAAACGGACTATGCGCAAGCCTCGCGCCTTTCGACCCTGTACATTTTTCCGAGCCGCATCGAAGAGCAGCGGGCACTGCGCGCCGCCATTCGAAGCAATGAAAAGGACGCCACCGCACGCTACCTCCTGGGAACGTGGCATTTTGCGCGTGGACAGACAGACGCAGCTCTCTCCGAATGGAATCGCGCGCGCCAGCTCAATCCCAAAATCCCGGTCCTGCAAGCCAGCACAGGGCTGGCATTGCTCAACATAAAGCACGAATTCGCCGCGGCTTTGAATGCCTTCGAAGAAGGAATTGCGAATGACCCCTTGAACACCGTGAATTATTCGGGCGCAGTTGTTGCGATGACGCTGCTTGGAAAACCCGCGGCCGAGCGTGTGAAAGTGCTGGAGCGCTATCCCGATCCGAGCCGCATGCCCACTCCGCTGGTCTATGAACTTGCTTTGAATCGAGCCAAAGCTGGGAATTATCAAGCCGCCGTGGACTTGTTCAGGAACCGCTTCTTTGGGCGTGAAGAAGGCGGCACGAATGTTCGCCAGGTGTGGATCGAGGTCAACTTGCAGCGGGCGTTGACACTCGCGCGAACAAACCACTGCAAGGATGCGCTCGAGGTCTCGAAGGCTATCGGCTCTCCCCTGAATGGCTTGGTGTTCACACAAGACGGGCTCGCCCCATTTCTTGATTCGGCGCGAAGTCACTTTTTTCTGGGTGAGGTGTCGCTAGCGTGCGGACAAAAGAAGGACGCTGACGAATCGTACCGCCGCGCGGCTCAAGCGGACGGCCCCTCGGAAGTTGTTTGGGCTTGGGCATCAGCCCGAAAGCTGGATGGCTATGATTCAGGGAAATGGCAAGGGCGTCTCAAAGCCACCCTGTCGCAAGCGGAATCCAATGCGCGAACCAATAGTTCACCGGGTTGGTGGCTGTATACCGCGGGACTTTTGCAAATTGCGCTCGGAGAAACGCAGAAAGGAAACGCGTCACTGCGGGAAGCGTTGCTTGCGCCGGAAACCCGAATGTCTTATTACCTCAGCCGCTTGGCGCTCGCGGGAGCTACACCTCAAGCTAAACTTCAATGACTTCGATGCCCCTCTTACGAAGCCCCTCCGTGAATTCCTGAGGAGCGCGATTGTCAGTAATCAAGCGCCGGATTCTTTCGAACGGCCCTATTCTCGATACGCTGCGGCGTCCCAATTTGCTGAAGTCCGTAACGACATTCACTTCACGCGCAGAACGGATCATCACGTTATTGAGCTGAGCCTCCAGCACATCAGGCGTGGAAGGGCCGCTCTCTAAATCGAAACCGTCCACTGCCAGGAAAAGGCGGTTCGCGTGAAACTCGTTCATCATCGCTTCTGCCTGCGGTCCCACGAACGAATAGGAAACCGGGCGCAGCAACCCGCCGATCATGATAAGGGATACGCCGGGCAAATCGGCCAGTTCCATGGCGATGTTCAATGCATTAGTGATGACCGTGAGGGGCTGCGTCTTCATTCGTTTTAAGTGACGCGCGACTTCCGCTGTGGTCGTGCCTGAATCGAGAATGATGGTTTCTCCCGGTTGCACCAGTTCCGCGGCTGCCCTTCCGATTCGGACCTTTTCTTCGTGATGCAGAGTCTCCTTCGTGCGAAGCGGATAGTCTTGCGTAGCTTCCAGCCGCCGGACGGCGCCGCCGTGCGATCGAACCACGGCTCCCAGGGAAGCAAGCGCATCCAGGTCACTGCGGACGGTGACAGCTGAAATCGCAAAGCGCTTCACCATATCGGCCACGGTAACCTGGCCTTGTTGATCGACAAGATCCAGAAGGTTTCGGCGCCGCTGCTCTGTCAAAAGGCGGGGTTTAGGAGTCATGCACCATTTCCATTGGAGGAAAGTATATGGTTATTCGCCCTGTTCAGTCAAAGCAAACGAAAGTATAGTGACTGTCAATACTTTCGTCTTTTTCCTTTTCTAATTTAATTCTTTGTTTGTTGTTGTGTTTGCTTTCCTATTGTGCTACATCCTTTCCGAGTTTTTGGAGGTGTCCTTTGAAGCGTAGCACTGCCTCGACTTACGTTATCATCTTGGCGGCCTTCTTCCTTTCCGCGACCCTCGCTGTTTTTGGGCAGGGGAATCTTGGAGCCATTACGGGTACGGTGCAAGATTCGAGCGGTGCCGTGGTTCCCGATCTTCCGCTCACCATTACGAACGTTGAGACCGGAGTGAAGTGGACAGCAACAACCAGCAGTGCCGGTTATTACAGGGTGGCGGTGCCTCCCGGAACTTACCGCCTGGACGCGCAAAAGCAGGGCTTCAAGACAGAAGTAGTTGACAAGATCCTTGTGCCGGTCGCACAGGTCGTTACAGTTGATGTCACACTACAGTTGGGCAATCAATCGGAAAAAGTGGAGGTCACGTCACTTTCACCGTTACTCACGCCCTCCACAGCAGAGGTGGGCTCTTCCGTGAGTCCCCAAGAGTTTGAAACGCTGCCCATCGAAGTTGGTGATGGGGGGCGCCAACTTCAAACTTTCATTTTCACCAGTTTGCCAGGAACCGTAGGCGACACATTTTCGGGTTCCATCAACGGTGGCCAACTCTTCAGCCATGAGATTCTTATTGACGGCGTCACCATCGGCCGTTACGACCTCAGTGGAGGTAGCCTGGATGAATTCAGCCCGGGGACAGATGCCATTGGCGAATTCAAGGTTCAGACGTCGAATTATTCGGCAGAGTACGGCGAGACGGGCGGTGGGATCGCCAATTTCAGCTACAAATCCGGAACGAATGATCTTCACGGAACGCTTTTTGAATACAACAAAAATCCCATGTTTAACGCGAACGGCGCTTTGGCAAACGCGGATATCGCTCCAAATGTCCTTGCCGACGCCCGCAATGAAGGCTGGAGATTTCAGCTCCTGGTTGGGTACTCAAGATTTCTGCGGACCCGACCCCAAAAATCCGCAACCTTGCTTCGATGCTTTGGGCCGGCCGGTCTTTAAGAACGAGATCTACGACCCGACAACCACGCGCAACGTCACTGCGGGACAGGTGGACCCAGTAACGCGTTTAATCGCGAACGCTGACGCAGTCATACGGGATCCGTTCTCGTCCGGAGGGAGCTTGAATGTCATCCCTGCCGGTGAATTCAGTAAAGCCACGTCAGTTCTCCTCCCCCTTATTCCTGACCCCTCCTTGCCGGTAAATATCAATAACAGCTTTAGACTCAGTGGCTGCTGTCCGATCCTGTCAAGGAATGCATACACTGCCAAGATCGACCACGTCCTTACCAGCAAGCAAAAGATATGGGGATCCTTCACGTGGAATCACAGGGACCGATACAATAGGAACAGCAATAGAACATTCCTGCCATTCCCAGGACAGCCGATCAACCCCGTCAAAAGACAAATCGTGGGCGGTCCCCAGGTGCGCATAGCCCACGCATGGACGATCAACTCCCGCAGCGTGAATGAATTCTCTGTAGGCTACAATCGCTTTCAAAACAAGAACAACATCACCGATAATGCCAAGTTTACACCTCAGCTCGGAATTCCCGGCCTTCCAAACGACTGTTTCCCCCCTATTCACTTCAGCGGTCATAACTCTTCAGCTTTCGCTCCTCTTTTTGGCGTGGGTTGCAAGAACGTGGACCCCTCCGAGAGCTACGTTTATCAGGATACTCTCAGCTACTTGCGCGGGAAACACAGTCTGAAGTTTGGTGGAGAAATCCGTCGCTATCGGTACAATACGTATGAGCCGGGTAATCTCTCGGGCAACTTCTTTTTCAACGATCTCCAAACAGCGCTTCCTGGCTTCACTTCAGCCACCGGCCATCCTTTTGCTAGCTTCATGTTGGGGGCGGTCCAACGCGCCGACCGCAGCATCTATACAACCGAACCTGGTTACCGGGCGGGTTTGTATGCCTTCTTTGCGCAAGACGACTTTAAGGTCTCACCTAAACTAACGCTCAATCTTGGACTTCGATGGGAAATTCCAATGCCGCAGAGAGAAGTGCAAAACCACGAGTCCGGATTCGATCCCACCGTTTCAAATCCTGGCGCAGACAACATTCCCGGCGCCTTGGTGCTTTTGGGCGGTTGCCAGACCTGCATTCACCGCAACTCTTTCCAAGACTGGTATTTCAAGGAGTTTGGACCGCGCATCGGCCTGGCCTATCAGATCCAGAAAAATTTCGTGTTCCGCGGCGGCTACGGCATATCCTACGGCGCTCCCATCGAGAACAATTTTGGCAGTCAGAACCTGTTCGGTTTCAACAGCGGGGCGCCTCTGATCGTAAGATCGTCCCCCACCGGATTTAGGGAAGATCCGGCTGCGTATTGGTCCGCTCTCACGTCCTCATCGTTGCCGGCCCTGGCTCGCGTAGGCGTTCCTCCGTATACGGGACCAACGCTTCCCAATCGTGATCCGGCATCAGCCAATGGCCAAACGCTCGACTTCATGCCTAGGAACGCTGCGGCACAGCCGTATGCCCAGAACTGGAGCAGCGGATTGCAGTACTTGTTTCCTCATGACGTCATGCTCCAAGCAGACTATGTAGGCTCCAAAGGTACTCGCCTTCTCAATGGTTACTTCGGCTTCTGGTTCAACCAGACGCCATCTAAATACATGGCATTAGGGGACATTCTCGGCGACGACTTGGCGACCGACTTGGCTGACCCAGTTAATGGTCCAATCCTCGCGAGTTTTGGAATCACCAAGTTGCCGTATCCTGATTTTGAGAATAACAACTGGGATACGAGTGTGGCTACGGCCCTAACGCCATTCCCTCAATACTCGGGTCTTGTTAATAACTACCCGGCTTTTGGAAATTCCACCTATCACTCTCTGCAACTCATGGCCCGCAAGACTGCGTCGCACGGACTGAGCTTCATTGCGGCATACACGTTCTCAAAGACACTCACGGACACGGATAGCGCTTTGTATGCCTCCGGCAGTCAAGTGGTTCAGGACTTCTATAACCGGAAAGCGGAGAAAGGGATAGCCAGTTTCGATTTTCCGCAGGTTCTGAAGCTAACCTGGATCTATGAGTTGCCATTTGGACATGGGAAGAAGTGGCTGAATGCGAGCAGGTCGCTTGACCGCTTAGTTTCCGGGTGGCAGGTAACGGCTATTCAGAATTACCGTTCGGGTGACCCGTTGGCGATCACATCGTCACTGGATCCGAGTAACTTCTTTTTGCAGATGAATGGAGTGCGCGCGGACATCGTCCCTGGTGTTGCCCAAACTGTATCGAATCACGGTTTAGACGTTGCCAACGGGACTCAGTACTTGAACCCTTTCGCATTTGTTGATCCTCCCACTTCACCTAGTGGTGGCCAACCGCTGCGCATTGGGGACTCACCGGGTTTCCTAACTCACACCCGAGGACCGGGTCACAGCAATGAGGACTTTGGCATCGTAAAGAATACGCGTATTACGGAGCGTGTATCCGCCCAGTTCCGGGCAGACATGTTCAACGTCTTCAATCGTACGGGAAGAGGCGACCCAGATACATGTCTCTGCGACGCTGCAGACGGTCTGTTCGGGGTGATTACCGATCCAGGTAATGATCCGCGAGTCATCCAACTCGCTTTGAGGCTCAACTTCTGATCCAACGTGGCGTCTTCGCCTCAGGATTACGTTCTAGTTCGGGCAAGCGCAAACAATTAGAATGAGCCAGAGGGGCGGACGCGGGTTCGCCCCTTTTTTCGCAAGAGAAAGCATTTGAGCTGCAAGCAACTCCCGAACGGAGAATCGAAGTGAAGCTGTCCCCTGGCAAGCGCAAGAGACTCGAATCCGTCTCGGATTCCCGCGGAGTCATCGCGGCCCTTGCCATCGACCAGCGCGACGCCCTGAGAAAACTCTTCTCCGCCGAGCTGAAAATCGAGAAACAAGCCGTCCCGCGCGAAAAACTTGAAGAATTCAAGTCCATCGTCGTGCGGGCGCTTTCTCCGCACGCCAGCGCCGTGCTCCTCGAGCCGGAATACGGCTTGCCCGCCGCTGCACAGCGCACCTCGTCCTCGGGACTTCTGATGGCCTACGAAGTCAGCGGCTACGATCCCAACGTTCCCGGCCGCATTCCGCGCTTGCTGGAACGCTGGTCCGTGCGCCGGCTGCTTGACGCCGGCGCCCACTGCATCAAGGTCTTGCTGTACTATGCCCTCACGGATGCGCCGGAAATCATGGATCGCAAGCGCGCGTGGGTGGAGCGTGTTGGTTGGGAATGCACCGGTTTGGACGTCCCATTTTTTCTTGAAATCGTTCCTTACCAGACCGGTGTGGATGAGCAAAGCCCCGAATTTGCGCATTGCAAGCCTGATATCCTGACAAGCGCCATGAAAGAATTTTCGCAGCCCCGCTATTGCGTGGATGTTTTAAAAGTTGGAGTCCCCGTAACCATGGCTTATGTTCAAGGTTCTTCGGCTTCTGACGGAACGTTCGTCCACAGCCGCAAGGATGCTCTCGATCTTCTTCGCCGCGCCGCCGAAGCGGCCACGAAGCCCTTCCTGTTTCTCTCCGCGGGCGTCAGCAATCCAGCGTTCAACGAAGCTCTCGAGCTTGCCTCCGAAGCTGGCGTGCACTTTTGCGGCGCTCTTTGTGGACGCGCCACCTGGAAGGACGGCGTAGGCGTCTTTGTCCGTGGCGGAGCGGAGGCGCTTCAAAAATGGTTGGAGACCGACGGCGTCGCGAACATCCGCGCCGTCAACGCGAGCCTCCGCCACGCCACGCCTTGGTCGGAAAAGTATCCCGCCGATGAATAAGCCTGAAGCAGACTCGCGCGGCCAAGACGCCGCTTTCTTCTGTGTGAGCTTGAATCCTGCTATTGACACACGGCTTGTGCTGGACGAGTTCCAGGTTGGACGTGTCAACCGCGCCTCCGAAGTCCATCGGACGCCGGGAGGCAAGGCCGCGCATGTGGCCATGGCGCTCCATGCTTTGGGGGCAAACCCGAAGTGGATCGGTTTTGCCGGCGGCGCAACGGGAAACGAATTGATGGAGGGGCTTCGCCGTTTAAAAATCGAAGCAGCCTCTGTGCCAACCGCCCAGGACACCCGGGTCAACCTCGAAATCATGCACACTCGCGGAGGAGTGACCGAAATCCTCGAGCCCGGAGGAACCATTGCGGAATCCGAGTGGTGCGAATTTCAAAAAACTTGCGAGGAAGAGTTTCGACGCATTGCGGGCAAGAAAATCGTGCTAATCTCCGGGAGCCAGCCTCCGGGCGTTCCCGCGAAAGCGTCTGCCATGCTTTTGAAATTGGCCCAATCCTCCGGCTGCCTTGCGTTCCTTGACACCAGCGGCACACCTTTGGCCGAGGCGCTTGGCGCCGGCCCCGGCTTCGTCAAAATCAATCGCGAAGAAGCGCAAAGCGTCACTGGGGGTCTTGTGAACGCCGTCGTCTCCGCTGAGCAGGCGCTCCGCAACCTACTGGAGCGCGGCGCGAAATCCGTAGCCATTAGTCTGGGCGACCGCGGAATCGTCGCAATTCAGCAGCGCGATAAACCTGCAGTCCATGCCTGGACCGCTCCGCTGCGCGCCAAGTCCACAGTTGGCTGTGGCGACTCAGCTCTCGCCGGTTTCGCGTTCGCAACTGCATCGGGTCTCTCCTTCGAGCGCAGCCTCGCCCTTGCAGTTGCTTGCGGAGCGGCGAATTGCCTTGCGCCACTTCCGGCCCGCATTAAACAGGAAGACGTTTTGCGCTTCGAGCCAACTGTTCGCGTCGAGCCCGTCCTGAAAAAGGAGTCCGCGCGGTGAAGCGCTTTGACATCAGCGTTGTCGGCGAGCTGAATGCCGATTTGATTTTGTATGGTCTCCCTCCAACGCTCGAACCCGAACGCGAACACTTAGCCGAAGATTTTGCGATAACCCTCGGCAGTTCTTCGGCCATCTTCGCTCACAACATTTCGCTTCTGGGCAGCCGCGTTGGTTTCACTTCCTGCATCGGTGGTGATCCTCTGGGCAAATTCTGTTTGGACCGTCTGCAAGAAAGCGGCGTGGATGTTTCTGGAGTCAAGGTTCTCTCAGGCAAAACGACCGGCGTCACCGTGATTCTTCCCGTTGGCAAGCAACGCCAGATTCTCACCTATCTGGGCACCACATTAAACGTGCAATTCGCCCACCTGGATCTGAACTATCTCCGCAGCGCCTCTCATTTTCATCTTTCTTCTTTTTTTCTTCTTCGCGGACTCCGCCCAAGGACCCCCGAACTTTTTTCACAGATGAAACAGTCGGGCCTCACCACGTCCTTCGACACTAACGATGACCCGGAAGACCTTTGGGCCGACGACGTAAAGTCCGCGCTGAAAAGTGTGGACATCTTCCTTCCCAACGAACGGGAAGCTTGCAAGCTGACTGGCACAAATAATGTTCAGGACGCGCTTGAGGAGCTATCGCGGCTCGTTCCCATTGTTGTCATCAAGTGTGGCCCCAAAGGCGTCCTCGCAAAACGCGGCAAAAATCAATTCCATGCGCCTTCTTTGCCGGTTCAACCCGTGGATACCGTTGGAGCTGGCGACAGCTTCAACGCTGGCTTCCTCCATAAGTTCATGCTCCGCTGCAATTTGGAGGAGTGCCTGGAATACGGCAATGCTGTCGCGGCGCTCTCCACCACGCGTGCAGGTGGCACCGAAGCCCTCCGCGACCGCAGCCACCGCGAATCTTTTTTGCAAACTTCAGCCAGCCACGGAAAGGGAGGAGTCTCATGAGCAATAATGTTTCGCGAAGGAAGTTCCTCAGCAACGCAGGCGCGGCTGCCGCTGCGCTCCCGGGCTGGTCCGGGCTGATTCATGGAGGCCTCCACGACGCGCGTCCTTTAGACAGCGCGACGTCCGATTCTCCCGCCGCATCCGGCCGCATCGTGGACATGCACGTGCACTTCGACGAGAAAAACCCCAATTTCATCAACGACTTCCTGAGAGTATCGGAGAAGCTGAATCTCACGGCATGTGTGCTCACGCCTTTTGCAAATAGAAAAGTCGTCCTCGACGCGGCAAAGCAGTATCCTACCCAAATCATTCCGTTTGGCTTTGTGGACCTCGACGCGCCGGACGTGGTCAAGCAGGTCGAGGAACTTCATGCGATGGGCTACCGCGGCCTTGGTGAGCTTGAATTCGTGAAAAAGCCTTACAACGATCCGTCCTATCTCCCTGTGTACGAGCTGGCGAACCGCTACGGCTGGATCGTTCTTTTTCACACCGGCATTGTGCTGCGAAGGAGTTTTGACGAACCGGAAGACGTCGCTTCCGGGCGAATGCGGCCCATTTACCTGGAAGAGATTGCCCGGCGGTTTCCCAAGATCACCGTGCTTGGCGCGCATTGCGGCAATCCCGAGTACGAATGGGCTGCGGAAATTGCGCGCTGGAATCCGAACGTATTCTGGGACTTGAGTGGTTCCACACTCACGAAGATGCAAGGACGCTTGGCGGACTTTCTGAAAATCTTCTGGTGGTCGAGCACGGAATGGCAAAGCCCGGAGTGGAAAGTAAAGACTCCGGATAGCGACACGAGCGCATTCGTTAAAATTGTTTTTGGATCGGACAACGGTTTGGACGGAATCGAGCAGGTCGTGAAGCAATATCACGCGCTCTTCGAAGCCTGTGCGGTTCCCGAACACACGCGCAAGATGATCATGGGCGGAACATTGTCGAAGATGCTGAGGCTCTCCGATGGTCATTAAGATTTACGACGATAAGATTTCACTGGGCCGCGCTGCGGCTGAGCAGGCAGCAGTTTCTCTCCGCAATGCGATCGAGGATCGCGGTGGGGCACGCATCATTGCCGCGACGGGCGCCTCGCAATTCGAATTCCTTGATGCGCTCATCGCCATGCCGAAAATCGATTGGCGGCGCGTGGAAATGTTTCATCTGGACGAATACATCGGGCTGCCGGTTGCGCATCCCGCCAGCTTTCGCAAGTATCTCCGCGAACGTCTGATCAACAAAACCGGAATCACCAAATACCACTTTCTCGACGGCGAGGGAGATGTTCCGTCAATCGTTCGCAAGGTCTCCGCGGAATTGACGGCTTCTCTGATTGACGTCGCTTTTGTCGGAATCGGCGAGAATGGCCATCTCGCCTTCAATGACCCGCCGGCGGATTTTCAAACCGAAGAACCCTACCTCATCGTGGACCTGGACGAAGCTTGCAGGCGTCAACAAGTGGGAGAAGGCTGGTTCAACTCGATTGCGGACGTGCCCAAGCGCGCGATTTCCATGTCGGTGCGCCAGATTTTGAAAGCGAAGGAGATCCTTTGCATCGTGCCGGATGCGCGAAAAGCCCAAGCCGTAAAATCCTGCTTTGAAGGCGAAATCAGCCCCCTTGCGCCCGCATCCATCCTGCGCTCCCACACGAACACGACTGTTTTTCTCGACAAATTTTCCGCTGCCTTACTCAGTCCCAAAAGCAAGGGAAGCGTAGCATAGACTACGTCTAATGGACATCACAGGTCAAAACAGCCCGACCCGTGGCCGCTCCATTCCCTACCTGCGTTGGTGGATTTGCGGGCTGCTCTTTGCCTCGACTGTCATTAATTATATTGACCGACAGACGTTTTCCGTTCTGGGACCATTTCTCAAACAGGACTACCACTGGACCAACACAGATTACGCCGCCCTTTGGATCGGATTCCGCGCTGCCTACACCATCGGCCAGACCCTTTGCGGAAGGCTCATGGACCGCGTTGGTACCAGACGCGGGTTGAGCCTGACAGTGCTGTGGTATTCATTAGTGTCAATTCTCACTCCGCTGGCCAGGGGCTTTTACGGTTTCGGGGCGTTCCGCTTCTTTCTGGGCGCCGGAGAATCGGGAAACTGGCCGGGCGCCACGAAAGCTGTATCGGAATGGTTTCCTAAGCGTGAGCGAGGTCTGGCCACCGCTCTGTTCGACAGCGGTTCCTCCATCGGCGGTGCCATTGCTCCCTACCTTGTCTTGCCCATCTACCTAAAATGGGGGCGCGGCCCTGCGTTCGTTATTCCTGGGATTCTCGGTTTCCTCTGGCTCTTGGCTTGGCGGCGCTCCTATCGCCCTCCGCAAGAGCACCCACGCATCAGCGAACCCGAGCGCCAAATGATTCTTGCGGAAACAAGGGACCTCCATACCGAAAAAGACAAGCCGCGGACACCTTGGGCTAGCCTGCTAAAGTTGCCTCAGACTTGGGGAACGATTGTCGCCAAGGGTCTGACCGACCCCGTATGGTTCTTTGTCACCGATTGGTTTCCGATCTATCTGGTAGCAAAGGGCTTCAACCTGCAGAGCGGCAAATTCGCGATAGGAATTCCTTTTATCGCCAGTGACTTGGGCAATTTTTTCGGCGGGATCACTTCCGACTATCTAATCAAGCGCGGCTGGTCCCTTGGTGCGGCTCGAAAAGCGATGGTCGTTTTTGGCGGCTTTGGTGTGTTGTTGCTTATCCCGACCGTATTCACCTTCAAGTTGTGGGCAATCACTGCGTTCTTTGCCCTCGCCACGTTCTCCTACGCTTCATTCTCGACCATTGCCAATGTTTTGCCTTCCGATCTCTTCAAGAGCGAATCCGTTGCTTCCGTGAGCGGTATGAGCGGAACGGGTGCGGGGATCGGCACAATCATCGCATTCCTCCTGATCGGCCACTTTTCCGATGCGCGCCAGGGGGCAGCCGCGCATTCTTTTGACCCTATCGTGATTGTTGCTGGCATGGTTCCCTTCGTCGCCATGATTCTCGTCCTGCTTCTCGTCCGCAACACGCGGGCGACGGAAGAAGGGCTGGTCCGCCGGATTTAGCGTAGGCAGCTCAGTCCTTAGATCGGCCGCTTCAAAAAAGTGGTACACTCGCGCCACAAGGCGGCCTGCACGGTTACGGAGTCCACCTGCAGGCTGTTAGCGGCGGATGACTCGAGGTTCCCTAGGGAGGCAAGTTGGCAACCGCAACCCAGGAGCCCTATACCGGGTCAGTAGCGGTGAAGCTCGGGCCTCCCGAAGCCGGGGCGGAACCGAAGCGCTATACGTCTCTCGATGCCTACCGCGGCTTCATCATGTTGGTCCTCGCTTCCGAGGGTTTTGGTTTTTCCGCATTGCAGGGCGATCCACAGTGGGGCGGAATTGCGCGTTGGTTTGACCACGTGCCTTGGGAAGGCGGCGTTTTCTGGGACATGATTCAGCCAGCCTTTATGTTTATGGTGGGCCTGGCCATGCCGTTCGCGCTCGCGAGGCGCAAAGAGCTTGGAGCGACCGAACGCAATAACCTTCGTCACGTCCTGACGCGGTCGCTGCGCCTGATCATCCTGAGTCAAATCATTATCTGGGTGGGGGGAAGCGCTATTAAACCGCAGCTCATCAACGTGCTGTCCCAAATCGCGTTCACTTATGCCATCACATATTTCCTTCTGAGATTGAGGTGGCCGTATCAGGCAGTTGCGGCGATTGCCCTACTCGCTGGATGGACGGCGCTGTTCTTAGCATTTCCCGGTCCTGACGGCCCATTTTCCCACCGGAATCACATTGGTCTCGTAGTGGACCGCGCGATTTTCCACTATGACTATGACCCGGCTTATTCCACGCTCAACTTTATTCCGAGCACCGTTTGGACATTAAGCGGCGCCTGGGTGGGGCGCTTGTTGATGCAATCCAAAGCCCACGTGGACAATTTGAAAAAGCTGGCGGCCGGAATGGTCTCGTGCTTTGTGGCAGCGTTCGCGTTGCGGCCGTGGATCCCTTTCATCAAGCAGCTTTGCACAGCAAGTTTTATTTTGTACAGCCTGGGCTGGGTGCTGCTTATGCTGATCGGGTTTTACTTGATTATCGAGGTACTGGGATACCGCAAATGGAGTTTTCCGCTTCTCGTCGTCGGGATGAATTCCATTTTTATTTATTTCGTAAGTGAAGTCTTGCACCGATGGCTGGACCGTGCCGTTGGGGTGTTCACATTCCATTACAGCTTTATTGGAGCGCTGGCGCCTGTCGCGCAAGCAACCACGGTCCTGCTGGTGATGTGGTATCTGTGCTACTGGCTGTATCAGCGGCGAATTTTTCTCAAGCTTTAGCTTTCCGATCCAGCAGAGAGGTGAACCATGCATCAGGACAAGAAGGCCGTCGGCTATGGAACCTTTTTCAGCGTCCTCGTCTGCGTTGTGGTGCTCGTTCTTACGGGAGCCAGCAGCTTTGCGCAGATTGGAACGGGCAGCATCACAGGCATTGTTCTGGATTCGTCGGGTGCCGTCGTTCCCGACGCGGAAGTCACAGTAACGAACGTCGAGCGCAACACGCATTTCGTGACTCGCACGAACGCTTCCGGGGATTACACGCTTCCCGCCCTGGAGCCCGGCCACTATACCGTCACGGTAAAGCATGCAAGCTTCCGGACGTCCACTGTTCCCGCCTTTGAACTGCAGGTAGACCAGAAAGCGCGCGTGGACGTGACGCTTGTGATCGGGGAGGCAACAGAAACGGTCATGGCTACAGCCGAAGCGCCGTTACTTTCGACAGAATCAAGCACAGTGGGGCAAGTGATCGATAACAAGCGGGTTGTGGACTTGCCCCTGAATGGTCGCAGCTTCCTGGATTTAGCCACGCTTGGTCCGGGGGTTACCTTTACAAAAGATAGCAACACCTCATTTCAAGAAGTCCGCGACGTCGGCCGCCGCGTAACCGACCAGTACTCCGTCGGTGGCGCCCGCGCTCAGGACACAAACTTCTTATTAGATGGCGCTGTAAATACTTCTCCCGACTTCAATACCGTCGCCGCTATTCCTTCTGTCGACGAAATTCAGGAGTTCAAGGTGCAAACGAATTCCTACACCGCCGAGTACGGCCGCGGCGCCGTTCAGATCAACGCTGTCACCAAGGGAGGCACCAACGAATTTCATGGAACCGCGTACGATTTCTTGCGCAACGACCTCTTCGATGCTAGAGATTATTTCGACAACGTCAACCTCGGCGAAGGCGCGCCTAAACCCCCTTTTAAACGCAATCAATTCGGTGCCACTGCCGGGGGGAAAATTGTGGCCAATAAGCTCTTTTACTTTGGCGCCTACGAAGCTTTGCGCGACCGCACCAACTTCTCCGGCCTTATTACCGTGCCTATGCCTAATGTGAAGAATGGGGACTTCTCTGACTATGGCGTTCCCATTTTCATGCCGCATAGCACTAATCCCGACGGCTCACCTAAGTTCCTGTCTGGGAATACTATTGCGGCCGGCTGCTTCAATCCGAATCCCAACACCGACGTCACTTTTGATACAGCCTTTCCTGGTACCAAACCCATGACGATTCCTCAGCAGTGTTGGAACGCGGCAACCGCGGCTTTCCTCGCGTCCTCGTACGTACCCGCGCCCAACCGGCCTGGTCTGCGTGACAACTTCTCTGCTGTCGCTGGCGTTCCCACGAATCGTGATCAGGTGGCCGGACGCCTCGATTACGTTCTCAAGCCCAACATGAACCTCTGGGGACGGTACTCCTGGGGGCGCGAAGACGTAATTAACAATGACCTCATGCCGGTACGCGATCTAACGGAGGCAGTCAAAACCGCAACCTTCGGTCTGCATCATTCTTGGACGATTCGCTCCAACATGGTCAACGAGGCCAAGGTTAACTATGTTCGCGCGTTCGGCAGCCGCGTTGGTCCGCTGGCGGGGAAGACCAACGTGGTGCAGCAATTGAACATACCCGGGGCGTCGGGCGATCCTGTTGACTTCGGAACTCCGAGCTTCAGCGGGGGCGGTGACAAATTTGAAAACCTTGGCGAGGATTCCTTCGGCCACCCTCTACGGAAAATTCAGGCAACTTACGAGTACGGCGATGATTGGTCGCTAATCAAAGGACGTCACGTCATCAAAGCTGGCGGGGATTTTCGACATGAGAACCTCAATCTGCTCTCCCACAATCTCGCGCGAGCGTCATTTCAGAATCCTGCCTCGGCTACGCAGGCGATCACGGCAGCGTCCTGCCCGGATCCAAACTCACCTCCGCCGTGCGACGGGCTTTCGCTGGCTAGTATGCTTCTGGGCATCAGCAACGATTCTGAAGTCGCTACGGGCGACTCTCACGTCCACCTCTTTCGCTGGATACAAGCCTATTATGTTCAAGATGATTTCAAATTTCGGCGGAACCTGACGCTGAACTTTGGCTTGCGTTACGATGTTGCGCCCTATTGGCATGATCTTAGGGATTCCATGGTCAATGTGGATCTCAGCGGTGCAATTCCTGTAGTGGTCCGTCCTGGTTCAGGAGATCCCTACCAGGGCTGGGATCCAAGCGTGCAGTTGGACTCTGACCCAGCATCGCCTACGTACCTTGCTTTTGTAAGGGATAACAGACTCGGGCACAATCTCGTCTTTACTGATAAGTCTAACGTCTCTCCGCGGTTCGGTTTCGCCTGGACTCCTGGCTTCGGACACAGCAAAACCGTCATCCGTGGCGGTGCCGGAATCTTCTATTCGCCCATGAATGCGGATCCCTGGTTCGATTTTGCTCGAAATGCGCCTCGCTCCGCCAAGCTGATCCGCAAAGGCAGTCAACTTACGATTGTCGACCAAGTGTTCGCGAACACTTCACAGCTTAAGATTCAGCCCTCCATGTTCGTTGTCGAGCCGCACCTCAAGACCCCGCGGGTCCAGCAATGGAGCTTGGGGATTCAACAGGAACTTAAAAGCAATCTCATCTTCGAAATCGCCTATGTGGGTTCGGCTTCTACACACTTACCTCACCTTACCGACCAAAACCAGCAGTTCCCCGCCATGCAAGGCGACAAAGTCTTGCAGCCAGTTACGTATCTGGCGCCAAAGTACAGTTCGCTGGCTTCGTTCTTTAACCTTTTCGAAAGCGCTACTTCGGCCAACTATAATTCCTTGCAGGCGAAGGTGGAGAAGCGCTTCTCTGCAGGCCTTTCCTACCTGAGTTCCTTCACGTGGTCCAAGACTATGGACACGGCCTCTTCCACGCGCGATGGTGGCAATGGTCAGGCGACCCCGCACATTTATGACCTGCGGCTCGATTACGGGCCTTCGGTATTCGACGCGAAATTTAACTGGGTCAACAGCGCTCTCTACGAGCTTCCCTTTGGCAAAGGCCGGCATTGGGGTTCCGCATGGTCAGGTCCCGTCGAGAAAGTTCTTGGCGGGTGGCAGATTGGGGGCGTCAGCGCAGTGCGAAGCGGTTTCCCGGCCTCCTGCTTGGATGCCAGCATAGACGACGCCGTCAACAAAGTTGCCTTTGAACAAGACAACTGCGACCTCCTGGGGAATCCTAACAACGGTCCTAAGCAAACCATGAATTGGTGGAATCTCTCTGCTGTCGCAATCGCGTCGCCTCAGGAGGTCTTCGGCAACGCTGGCCGCAGCATTCTCCGCGGTCCTAGGTACGTCAGCTTCGACTTCTCCTCCATGAAGACCACGACGTTGAGCGAGCGCCTGAAACTTCAGTTCCGCTTCGAGGCCTTCAATTTCCTAAATCATCCCATCTTTTCCATGCCCAACCCGTTTCTCGACTCGTGGCCCACTTTAGCCAGCAACAGGTTCCCGACTGGTTCACCATCCTTCGGTGGGTTCAATACCATCAGCAGCACGGCCGCGAGCAACCGCCAGCTCCAGTTTGCCTTGAAGCTAATCTGGTAACTCCCAGGCAGCCCGCCGGCCAAGCGGCGTGACTAGCGCAAGGGCTTATAATTCAGGGCAGGGAGAAATAGCCATGAACAGTTCCGAAAGCAAATTGAACCGAAGAGCTTTTTTACAGAAGAGCGCGGCCGTGGCCGCCGGAAGCGCAGCCATAAATAGCGCGGCGCTCTCCTATACGCGGATTATCGGAGCAAATGATCGGATTTCACTCGGCCATATCGGCGTGGGCAACCGTGGTACGGA
>QHYL01000247.1 GCA_003224105.1 Acidobacteriota bacterium
GTTACGGCATTGTGGAGTCTGCTGTGCGGCGCGTCAATCCGGGTTTCTGTGTAAGACTGTGCAAGGCTTCGGAAATCTCGGAAAACTTTTTTTGCACAAGAATGAAGCACGTTGCGTCGTGCCCCCTGATGGAGAGATTTATTTGCCGGTGTTTGCCTGCTGGGCTTTTTGCCGCGATGGAAAAGCTCCTGCAGTTTCTTGTTGCATGAAAAGCATGGATCTAAAAGACCCGCCACTACAGACGCAGAGAAGGGCCAGCGAAATCCTCACCTTACGACGCGGGGCTAGCTTTCTTTTTCGACGATGATTTTGATTTGCGCGGTGACCTCGCGAAAGACTTTGATGGTCACTTGTGACTCGCCGATGATCTTGATGGGCTCGGCAAGCTGCACCTGGCGCTTGTCGATTTTGAATCCTTGCGTCCCTAACCCCTCGGCAATATCCGCGGTCGTCACCGAGCCGAACATCTGATCGCTCTCGCCGGTTTTACGCGCGAACTTCAGGGCGATGCCGTTCAGCAGATCCGCCTGCTTTTGCGCGGCATCGAGTTCGGTGGCGGTCTTTTTGGCCAGCGACCCGCGAATGCGCTCGATGGCTTTCAAGTTGCCCGCAGTCGCCTCGACCGCAAGCTTGCGCGGCAGCAGAAAATTCCGCGCGTAGCCGGGCTTGACGGTCACCACATCGCCGCGATGCCCCAGTTTATCGATATCTTCATGAAGAATGATTTGCATGTTGCTTCTCTTAGCTCCTGCCCTAATCGGTTCTAAGTTCTTAGTTGTAAGTTCTTAGTAAAAACAATTTCGAACTTCAGCAAGCAAGTTTTGCTTTTCTTCCACCAAATAATTCTCTGGCTCAAGACTCCGAAAAAACGAGAAGTAGATCCCTCGCTGCGCTCGGGTTAACAAGGAAGGGGAAGCTCGCTCAAACAGACAGACTTCCCTATTTCTTCCATTGCTCCGATTCTTCTCACTCAAGACTTACAACTAAAAACCAAAAACTGCCAACTCAAGCCTTTGGCGCTTCGCTGGCTGGCGCCGGATGCGCCGCGGCTGGCGCGGGATGCGCGGGCGCCGGCGTTGGATGGGCTGCAGCCGGCGGATGCGCGCCATGCGCGCCGGGGGTTACGGGGCGCGGGGCCTGTGTACCCGCAGCGCTGCCCGAGAACGGCAGCAACGCGATATTGCGCGCGCGCTTGATGGCTACGCCCAGGCCGCGCTGGTGCCGCGCGCAGACGCCTGTCATGCGGCGAGGCAGAATCTTGCCGCGCTCCTGCACGAACTGCGACAGAATGTCCGCCCCGGGCCGCCTTCGCGCCGCTGACCTCCACCTCCGCCTGGCGCTGGTGCTTGTCTTTGTTCGTCTGGCATACCTACCACCCTTCTGAGTTGGGGGATACCGCCCCCTGTTTTTGCATAAGTGTTCATTCTAAAAGACTTAAGCTTCGCGTAAGCTCTTTAGAATCAACACTTGCGAGAGGTCTCATAAGTGTTGATTCTAAAGGGGTTAAGCTCACCCTAGTACCTCAACTTGCGGCGGTGTAAACCCAACCGCCAGAGCCTCCCCGGCGATGTAAAAAAGTCGCTGCTACAACCAATGAGACGTTCGGACCTTGCCGAGATAACTCCGTCCCCGGAACACAGTTAACTTGTCGCCGCGGCCTGCTCTTGCACAGGGGCAGGGGCTGCCGGGGCGGCTGGCGCGGCGGCGCGGCGCGGACGGCGTGCGGCGCGCTTCTCGCGCTTCAGGGAAAGCTTCTTCTGGCGTTTCAAGTCTTCATCCAGGCGCACGGTTTGATATTTGATCACCACGTCCTGGGTGCGCAGCCGGCGTTCGATCTCGGCAATCACTTCGCCGTGCGTGGTGCGAATCTCCTGGTGCACGTAGATGCCTTCGCGATGCTTGTGGACGCGATAGGCCAGCTTGCGCGTGCCCCATTGCTCGGTCTTTTCAATCTTGCCGCCTTTTTCCTGGCAGGCGTGCTCGACCACGGCAAGAATCTTCTTGACCTCCTCTTCCGGCGTTGCCGGCCGGACGATGAAAACCAAGTCGTAATAACGCTCTTCCATGTTGACCTCTTTTCCGTTCAACCGTTTGCGTCCGCGCCCTCTTCTTAATGCGATGCGCGGCCGGCAAATTCTTCCCAAGTCGCCTCGGGCCTGTTACTGCCTCTACACTGCGGCGGGATTAGCCCGCCGCTACACCGGGTCTTCCGGTTCTTCTCCCGAGGGCGGCTTGCGGCGGTTGTATTTAGTCATCGCCGCATCCAGACCCTGCGTCAAAATCATCTCGACGGCGTCACCAGCTTCACCAATCATTTCTGCCGCTGTTTCCAATTCCGCCTTCTTCATGGGCCGCAGCACGTACTCTTTACGGCTGCTGAGCGGATGCTCGGGGCCGCAGCCGAGCCGCAGCCTAGCGAACTTCTGCGTGCCGACGGCGCTGATGACCGATTTCGCGCCGTTGTGGCTTCCCGCGCTGCCATCCGGATGAATCCGAACTATGCCCAGCGGCAGTTGCACTTCATCCCACATCACCAACAGCGCGTCCACATCCAACTCGTACTTCGTGAGCAGCTCCCTTACCGAGATGCCGCTCAGGTTCATATAGGTCTGCGGCTTGGCCAGGAGCACCTCTTCTCCTGCGACCTTGCCACGACCTACTAACGCCTTGCCTTCCGGCCGCTCGACGCGAATCCCATTGCGATTCGCCAACTCGTCCACGATCATGAATCCCAGGTTATGCGGCGTCCACTGGTACTCCGGATCGGGATTGCCAAGTCCGACAATGAGCCGCATGTCTGGTTACTGTCCCGGGCAACACGCAGTAAACAGCACGTGACTGGTGATTCGTGACTGGTGACTCGTGACCGGTGAAACGAACATAAACTCCAGCGCACCCAATCCTTACTTCTTTTCTTTCTTTTCGGGCTTCTCGGTTTTCTCGGCCTTGGCTTCCACTTCCTCCGCGCCTCCCTCGCCTTCCACTTCCTTCTTACCCTTCTTAATGACTTCGGGCTCGGCCGGAGTTGCGCCTTCGGCTGCCACCGCTTCCGCGGGCTTCTCTTCTTCGACCTTGAGAGCAACGACGTGAGCGATCACGCGCTCGGGCTCGGTGAGCAGTTTGATTTTTGCCGCATCAATCGGCAGGTCGCCCACACGCAACTGTTTGCCGAGCATCAACTCGCTGACGTCCAGCCGGAATTCGGTCGGTATGTCACTCGGCAAGCACTCGACTTCCACTTCGCGGGTCACAACCTCGAACACGCCGCCCTGGACTTTCACGCCGGCGGGTTCGCCGAAGGTGTGGACGGGCACTTTGACCTTCATGCGGACGTTCATCGCCACACGCATGAGGTCCACGTGCAACAGCGTTCCTGTGGTCGGATCGACGAGCCAATCCTTGACGATCGCAGGCTCCTGTTTGCCGGCCACGTTCACCTGAAAGAGAGTGTTATGCCCTGTGGGCGAGCGCAGAATCGCGCTCAACTGCTTGGTGTTTACCGAGAGGGTGATGGGGCCGCTCTTGCCGCCGTACAAAACCGCCGGAACTTTGCCGGTCTGGCGAAGCCGCCGCGCTTCGTTCTTGCCCCGAGTGGCTCGGGGCGCGCTTTCTACTACAATCTGTTCCGCCTTTTGTGCCATGGCCTTCTTTCCTTCCCAACGGTCTCCGGCTGGGTTCAGGTCCCTTCGCCGTGACTGGTGACTTGTGACTGGTGAAAAAAAACAATCCCATCCTAGATGAACAGTTCGCTGATCGAAGTCTCCTCGTGAATCGAGCGAATGCCTCGAGCCAGCAGATCCGCCACGCTCAACACCTTGATCTTCCCCATCTTCTTCGCCGCTTCGCTGAGCGGCACAGAATCCGTAGCCACGACTTCGCAGATCTTCGATTTCTGGAGCCTCTCGACCGCCGGACCGGACAACACCGCGTGCGTGCAGGCCGCGTACACCTGGGTGGCGCCTTCCCGCAACAAGGCCTCCGCGGTTTTCACCAGCGTTCCCGCGGTGTCGATAATGTCGTCCACCACGAGGGCGCTGCGGCCGCGCACGTCACCGATCAAGTGCATCACTTCGCTCACATCCACGTCGATGCGCCGTTTGTCTACGATGGCCAGGGGCGCATCCAACTTTTTGGCAAAAAACCGCGCTCGTTCCACGCCGCCCGCGTCCGGCGAAACGACCGTCAGATGCGGCAGCTTCAAGTGCCGGAAGTATTCGACCAGCACCGGAGAGCCGTACAAGTGATCCACCGGCACGTCGAAGTAGCCCTGAATCTGCGGCGCGTGCAAATCCAGCGTAAGGGCCCGGCTTGCGCCCGCGGTTTCGAGCAGGTCGGCCACGAGCTTCGCGGAGATCGGAACGCGCGGCTTATCTTTGCGATCCTGCCGCGCGTAGCAGTAATACGGTAGCACCGCGGTAATGCGCCAAGCCGACGCGCGCTTAAACGCGTCAATCATCAGCAACAGCTCAAGCAGGTGGTTATCCACCGGGTGATGGCACGGCTGCACAACAAAGACGTCGGCACCGCGGACGTTTTCCAGAATCTGGAAATAAATCTCGCCATCACTGAAACGTCCCAGCAACGCTTGGCCTAAGGGGACATCCAAGTGCTTGCAGATGCTCTCGGCGAGCACCGGGTTTGCCGTTCCCGAGAAAATCTTAAATCGGTCGTCGTTCACAGCGCGGGTTCTCCTGCACAGCTGAGTGTTTGCAGCTTCCCCTGGTTTCTGTGCTCAGCCGAGACGCGCAGACTAAATCATTGCAAGCCAAAAAGCGACTCGGAATGCTCTAACCGCTGGCTGTTGACGGACAACTTTTCTTGGAGTCGCTGAAGAAGAATCCACTTCGCGCACACGCGCCCTATTCGGCGATGCGCATCCTACGAGCGTACCTGTCGCGCGAGAGAGTCTCGCAAACGAAGGTCTGATCGTGCGGAAACCCAACAGCGGCTCGGCGCGCCATCGCTGGGCTCGGGAAAATTCCAAACACCGCCGAACCGCTACCCGCCAGCGAGGCTTCTGTCGCTCCCTTTTGAAGCAAGGCCCGCTTGATTTGACCAAGCCGGGGATGCCGCCGGAACACCGGCCCCTCAAAATCGTTGGAAAGGCCGTTGCCCTGCGCGCTCCAGGATAGAGCACAGAACTGTAAGAGTTTAGGGTCTATCGCGGCTTTTGTCAAACCAAGGGGTTTGGCCTTTACCCAGCGAAAAGCGTCGTGTGTAGGCACGCGAATCTCGTTTGGAACGACCACGAGAAGATGCATTTTCGGAATGTCCTGAAGCGGATAAATCTCGTCGCCACGATTCACGCCGAGAGCGCGCCCGCCGAAGAGAAAAAAAGGGACATCGGCACCGAGGGATGCAGCGAGCTCCATCATTTGAGCAGTGGCCAGCTTCTTCTTGACCAGCTGCAGGTAGCCCAGCATGGCGGCTGCGGCATCGCTTGAGCCTCCGCCCAAGCCACCACCAGCAGGAATTCTTTTATTGAGCTGGATTTCGACGCCGGCGCCGATTTTCAGCTTGCGTTTTACTGCGTCCACGGCGCGATAGACCAGATTCTTTTGGACAGGTTCGGAGGCCAGCGCGGTGTTTCCCTGAATTATCAGTGAGATTCCCGGGCGCTTTGATGTTCTCAGGCGGATATCGTCGTGCAGGGAGAGCGTTTGAAAAATGGTGCGGAGTTCGTGATATCCATCCGCGCGCTTGCCCAAAATGTCGAGGCGCAGATTGATTTTCGCGAAGGCTGGGATGCGGACTTCGGTCATGCTAAAAGCTTAGCTGAATTGCGAGATTAAAAGCAGATCCCTCCGCCACAGGCTGCAGACGACCGCAACCTGCGGGTCGGGATGACAGTTGGTAACCGAACAACGCAAGAGGGCGCTTCTTCCTAATTCCAAGACCAACTCTGGTTCCAAAATTAAGGCTTGTCGTCCGTGGCTAGGGATTTTTGCGCCACGCGATGCTTCGATTGCGACAGCTTCTTTTCGAGTTCGGCCACTTTATCGGATTCGACGTCTGCCGGGAGCGACCTACGCCACTCCGCCAGCGACTTTTCCCATTCTGCGGCGGCCAAATCCTGGCGGCCACGCTTGGCGTAGACATCGCCTAAGTGCGAGTGGATTGTGGGATCATGGCCCTCGCGCGCGAGCGCTTTGCGCAGCATGGCTTCGGCATCGGCAATCCGATTTTCCTTGTAATAAATCCAGCCCAAGCTGTCCAGATAACCGCCGTTATAGGGCTCTTCTTTCAGCGCGCGCTCGACCAGCGCTTGTGCTTCGTCGAGACGGATTCCCAGGTCGCCAAGCATGTAACCGTAATAATTCAGCACCGGAGCGTTTTTGGTGTTGACCGCAAGAACTTTTTTGAATTGCTCTTCGGCCTTGTCATAAAGCTTCTGGCGCTCGTAAATGGCGCCGAGGAGGAACCAAACCATTTCGTTGTCGCGCGGCTGGCCGGGCAGGACTTCAGCGGCGCGCGCGGATTCTTCGGCTTCTTTGTAGCGGCGGCCGCGCTCGTAAACTTGCGCGATGTTCAGATAGGTATCGCGATCGGAGGTGTCTCCATGCAAGTGCGCGCGCAGGATTTTGACGGCATCGTCGGTCTGCGAGTTTTCGCCGAGCAGCAAAGCATAGCTGGTGCGAATTCCCGGGTCGGCGGGGTACTTCGCCATGGCTTCCTTGCCGGTTTGGAGAGCCCGCGGCAAATCCTTGGCGGCGCGGTAGGTGTCCATGATCATCATGCGCGCACGGCGGTCTTCTTCGTCGCCCAAGTGGCCGAGCTCTTCAAACGTGTAAATCGCCGCCTGGTAATTCTGGACTTCGCGATAGAGCTGTCCGAGTTGCTGATACAAAATCGAAAGCGAGCGCTTTCGCGAAGGCATGGTGGCGGCCTGGCCCTTGATTCCCGTTACGGCATCGGTGAGAACACGAATCGCATCGTCGTAGCGGCCTTGCGATTCGTACAACATTCCCTCGTTGTACATGACCTCGAGGCTGCCTGGCGCATATTGGCGCGCCTTCACCAGGTTTTCTTCGGCTTTGTCGAGCTGATGCAGTTCCCGGTAGATTTGCGCAATCCGCAGATAGACGTCGGAGTCATCGGGCATGAGGTCTGAGAGCTTCTGGTAGACCGCCAACGCTTCCTTGTACTTCTCTTGGGCCAAGAGAGTCTGCCCGAGCCCGCGTTGATGGCTGAGTTCGGAAGGGTCCATATCCGTAGCTTTGCGGTAGGCCGTTTCCGCCTTAGGCAGTTCGTGCGCCTGCGTGTAAGCATCTCCGAGCAAGTCCAGCAACACCGGCGTGGCCGAATGCTCGGTAATCCCTTCCAGCAGCTTCACGGATTCTTCCGACTTGCCTTCATCCATCAAAAGCTGCGTCAGTTGCTCGACGGCCTGCTCGTTTTCGGGATCGGTCTTCAGGATGCCGCGCAAAACCTGTTCGCTCTTGTCGTGCTCGTTCTTAAGCCGGTAAAGCCGTGCGAGCCAGAGGGCGGATTCGGTATCAGTGGGATCGAGCCGATTGATTTCGCGGAACTGTTCAATGGCTTTGTTGGCCGTTTCGGATTGGCCGGTCCCGGCGTTCACGTCGCCCAGGCTGCGCAGATAGATTCTTCCCAGCAAGCGGCGCGACTGAATATCGTTGGGATCTCGCTTGAGAAGGTCTTTTGCTTCGGTTTCGGCTTCCTTGGTACGCTGCGCTTTCCAGTAGATTTCCGCGAGCCGCTCGCCAATAACGGGTGATTTCGGATCGAGCGTGTAAGCCTTTTTGTACGCTTCGATGGCCTTGGTGGCGTAGTCGGCGTTGCTGGTGGCCTCGTACTGCTGCTCGTAAATGTGGCCCATGGTGTAGTTGAAATAGGCGTCTGCTCGCGCGGAGTCTTTTTCGAGACCGACGGACTTGGGGTCAACGAAAGGATCTTTGGCCGTGGCTTGTGGGGCCGTGGCTTGTGCGGGGGCTTGCGGCTGGAGCTTTTTCTCGGCGGGCGGGTTCCCGGGCGTCTGAGCGATGCCGGGAGCGCCGGCAAGTCCCAGAAATATGGCAAATAGGGTTATCCGTTGAAGTTTCATGGTTGTCCCAGAATCTAAAAGTATCCCATGCGGCTGAAGCGGGGTCAAAAGTCAAATCCATTAGCGTTTCCAGGAGCTTTCCGGTTTCCAGAGCTTGGGAACCCCGTTGGTTGGGATGCGGCGGAGGGGAAAAGAGTTGGGGGAGGCGGGGCGATTGACAAGCTTTCCTATTTCTGCAATCATCGAAATATGAAGAGGCCTGATCCGTTGCTGGTTACGCGCTCGGCCTACCGCTTTTCTGCGCTTGGGGCTGAGCCTCGTTTGCAGATTCTTCGCCTGCTTCTCGCCGCTCACCCGGACGGTATGGTTGCCGGAGAGGTTCAAGAGGAACTGGGAATCCCCGCCTCCACGCTTTCCCATCATTTGGAAAAGTTGAAACAAGTGGGCCTTGTGAAGGTTCGCCGGGAGAGCACGTATCTCTGGTACTCGGCGGACGCGGACGCGCTGCGCGAGGTTTTGAACTTTCTGTACGAGGAATGCTGCACGCGGTCGGGAGCGGTTCCGGCCGAGTCTGTGGTGCAAATCTCGAAGTAAAGTGAGGAGTTTATGAGCGAGCCCCATATTCAAGAAGATGTTCGGGAGGCGGTAAAGCAAAAATACGGTGAGGCTGCGAAGCGGGCCGCGAGCGGCGGGACAGCTTGTTGCGGCGGTGGGGCGGAATTGAGCGGCTGCGATCCGATCACCAAAGATTTGTACAGCGAAGCGGAGAAGGGCGCATTGCCTAAGAAAGCTGTGGCGGCGTCGCTGGGCTGCGGCAATCCCACGGCTCTCGCCAAATTGCAACCGGGCGAGGTGGTACTTGATCTCGGCTCCGGCGGAGGCATTGATGTGATTCTCTCGGCCAAGCGCGTCGGCCCCACGGGCAAAGCGTATGGACTGGACATGACTGATGAGATGCTGACGCTGGCCCGCGAAAATCAGGAAAAGGCCGGCGTTGAAAATGTCGAGTTTCTGAAGGGAGCGATCGAGAACGTGCCCCTGCCCGATAATTCAGTTGACGTCATCATTTCGAATTGCGTGATCAATCTTTCGGGAGACAAGGACCGGGTGCTGGCGGAGGCGTTTCGCGTTCTTAAACCTGGCGGGCGGTTTGCGGTTTCTGATGTCGTGGTGCGCGGGGAGGTTCCTGCGGACATTCGCAAAAGCATGGAGCTTTGGGTGGGTTGCATTGCGGGCGCGCTGGAGGAAAACGAATACCGGGAGAAGCTGGGACGGGCGGGATTTGAATCCATAGTTGTCGAACCAACTCGCGTTTACCGAGTCGAAGAGGCGCGGGAATTCTTGGAAGCAGCAGGACTGAACCCCGAAGTGGTCGGTCCGCAGATAGACGGGAAATTCATTAGTGCTTTCGTGCGCGCGGTGAAGCCAGCGGCACAGTCCGCCTGCTGTGGGCCGAGTTGCTGCGCGTGAGTTGTCATCGAGACTGAGTTATGCCGCATCGCGTTCTGATTTTGTGTACAGGAAATTGCGTTCGCAGCCAAATGGCGGAAGGCCTGCTGCGCCGCCTTGGCGGGAGCGGCTACGAAGTGCACAGCGCGGGGAGCAGGCCAAACGGCTTCGTCAGTCCGCTGGCCATTGAAGCGATGGGCAAAGTCGGGATCGATATTTCGGGGCACCGGTCCAAGTCGGTTGCCGAGTTCGAAGGGCAGAAGTTCGATACGGTGATTACGGTTTGTGATTCGGCGGCGGAAGAGTGTCCTGCGTTTCCGGGCGCTCAACGAATCCATTGGAGCATCTGGGATCCCGGCAACGCCACAGGCTCGCAAGAGGAAAAACTTGCCGCGTTCTGTCGCGTGCGAGAGGAGCTTGCATCACGCTTGCGCCAATTTCTTGCGGATCGCGTTCTTGCCGAGGAGGCCGCGACAAAAAAGCCTTGATCTTTTTCACGTAAATGCGAAAGAGACCAAGGCTTTTTGCTCAAGGAGAGAGATGAATGTCTGAAGAAAACCACTTCGAGTGACGCACCCGGGCCCGGCGTTTTAGTGAACTTTGTCGCTCTTGGTCTGAATCCGGTCCACGCGCAACAAACCGTGCTCTCTCAAATATTCAGCGAACTTCCCAAACTTTGCGGCGTCATCAAATTCCAGGTGGAAGATCAGACCGTCCTGGGCTTCAAACATCGCCGTCGCGCTCGCTTCAAAAAGATCGGCAATTTTCTTGCAATCTTCCTTGATTTGCTCCTGCCTGTCTGGCTCGGGCGCAGGCATAGTCAAATCGAAATCAATCGTGTCGTCCATTGGGACCCCCTTGCAGAACTCACTTTGGCATACGATTTAATCCGCGCCTAGCTGTCCTGAGGGACAGTTGAATTCTTCCTACAAGCCCCGTCTGAGTTCTTCCTACATTGGTCTTACAGAAAGTTAGGCGAAAACGCTCATGTCTGTAGGACTGGCCTCGCCTGGCATGCTGGAGGCGGATTTTCCAGTCTTAGGAACCCCCAACGGGCCCCATTTCTCTCGGTGAACTCGGCAGCGAAGGACCGACGGGAAGCCCGCTGTCATCGAGGTCCCCTACCAGCGCGTGAGGTGGCTCAGAAAACCAGTTGCGAACCGCGTCCAGCGAGGGGTCCGCGCGCAGCACGACAAGATCGATGATGGCGTGTGCTATGATTTCCTTTCGCTCCACAAAAGCGAGCGTTCATGACCGCACGCATTCTCGATGGGCTGAAAATCCGGGACGAAATCTTCGCCGAACTGAAGGACGAAGTGCGCCTGCTGACCTCGGCGGGCGTTCAGCCCGGCCTAGCGGCTGTCCTTGTCGGCGACAATTCCGCGTCGCAGCTGTACGTGAAAAGCAAAATCGCGGCTTGCGAGCAGCTCGGCCTGGCGAGCGCACTCCTCACGCCTCCAGCATCGGTGACGACTCTGGAAATGCTCGCGATTGTCGAAGACTTGAACCGCGACAACAACGTGGATGGAATCCTTGTTCAACTTCCTCTTCCGCCGCAAGTAGACGCGAAGCGCATCCTGGAAGCCGTCGATCCGGCCAAGGACGTGGATGGCTTTCACCCGGTGAGCCTCGGCCGTCTGGTTAGCGGGCGCCCCGGCCTGGTTGCCTGCACGCCAGCCGGCTGCATGGAGATTCTCCGCCGCAGCAATATTCCTATAGAAGGCGCAAACGCGGTTGTTCTTGGACGCAGCGACATCGTCGGAAAACCCATGGCACTTCTCCTGATGCATGCCAACGCCACCGTGACCATCTGCCACTCGAAGACGCGCGACCTTCCCGACATCGTTCGCCGAGCGGACATCGCCGTTGCCGCGATGGGCAAAGCCGGGTTCGTGCAAGCCGACTGGGTCAAGCCTGGCGCCACCGTTATTGACGTTGGCACGAATACCATCAAGGATCCCTCCGAAGCCGAAAGGCTGCTGCGAAATTTCCCCGCACGGCTTGAAAAGTTCCGCACCAAAGGCTCCGTCCTTATCGGCGACGTTCATCCTGACGCTGTCAACACAGCGGGCGCGATCACTCCTGTCCCCGGCGGAGTCGGCCCCATGACCATCACGATGCTCATGAGCAACACGGTGAAGGCCGCGCGCCTGCGTCGCGCTTCTCCAAGAGTTTCCGCGACACAATCAACAGCATCAGCCCGGTGACAAGAATAAAGATGCTCCGACTCGGATTGACCGGCGGAATCGCCAGCGGCAAGAGCGCCGTCGCGGCCATGCTTCGCGAACTGGGCTTTTCGGTTCTTGACGCCGACTCTCTTGCGCACAAACTCGTCGAGCCTGGCCAGCCCGCCTACGAAGAAGTGCTTCGCGAATTCGGTTCTGCGATCACCGACGGGGAGGGCCGCGTGGACCGCGCCAAGCTCGGCGCGCTGGTTTTCGCCGATCGTACCAAGCTCGACCGGCTCAATGCCATCGTCCATCCGCGGGTCGCGGAAGCCGTCCTGCGACAATTCGCCAAATGGCAAAGCGAAGGGACGCGTGACGCCGCGTTTGTCGAAGCGGCTCTGCTCATTGAGTCCGGCATTCACCAACACCTCGACGGGCTGGTGGTGGCCTGGTGCCGTCCGGAACAGCAACTCGAGCGTTTGGCCGCGCGGGGCCTGGGCGAAAACGAAGCGCGGCGCCGCATTGCGGCACAGATGCCCGTCGAGGAAAAGCTGCGTTATGCCACGGAGAAAATCGACTGCTCCGGCACGCTCGAACAGACTCGCCGGCAGGTGGAGGCGCTGGGGGCCCGGCTTCACCGCAGCAAAGCGGTGCGGTGACCGGCAGCGTCTAATTTGCCTATACTAAGGACAGCGAGTGAAACAGAAGGGATAAAAAGGAATGAGTCCAGTCAACACATCGCATCGCGCGCGGATTATTATTGCCGCGTCGATCCTGATTCTTGGCGCTTTCTGGGCGGGCGCCCGCTTCGGTCCTCGCCAACCGACGAGTGTTGAGGCCGTTCCCCGCAGCGGTTCTTTCACAACGGGCTCCGAGCGGGATGCTGCGCTTACGGAAGAGGAATCCATCAACGTGCGAATCTACCGCCAGGCTTCACCGGCGGTGGCGAATATCCTGACGAAAGCGACGGAGTACGATTTCTTTATGGACCCTGTTCCCGTGGAAGGCGCCGGGTCCGGTTTCATCATCGATCCTCGGGGCTACATCCTGACCAACTATCACGTTGTGGAAGGCGCGCAGTCCATTGAAGTGGTTCTGGGAGATCAATCGCATCATCCCGCGAAATACATCGGAGCCGACCAGAGGAATGACGTCGCGCTCATAAAGATCGATCCCAAAGGAAAGCAGCTCACCACCTTGAAGCTTGGGGATTCCAGCACCATTCAGGTCGGGCAGAAGGTTCTTGCCATTGGTAACCCGTTCGGCTTCCAATCCACGCTCACCACGGGCGTAGTCAGCGCGGTCGGCCGCACTGTGCAAACAAGCCAGACCACGTTTATCGAAGAAGCCATCCAGACCGACGCAGCGATTAATCGCGGCAATTCCGGCGGGCCGCTCATCGATTCGCACGGCAACGTAATTGGGATTAATTCGGCGATTTATACGCCAACGGGCACAACCGCGGGCATCGGCTTCGCTATTCCCATCAACACGGCGAAAAATATTGCCAACGATC
>QHYL01000248.1 GCA_003224105.1 Acidobacteriota bacterium
AAGCCGGCGTCAAAGTCGGTTTGCCTCGCGACGTTGCGACTTTGCTCGCCGCGCAAACCATGAAGGGTGCGGCAAGCGTTGTACTGGAAACAGGGGATCACCCTGCACTCTTGAAAGACGCCGTCACCACACCCGCGGGCTGTACCATTGATGGAATCCTCGAGCTCGAAGAAGGCAAGCTGCGCGTAACACTGATCAAGGCCGTAGTGAAAGCCACCAGCCGCGCCGGCGAATTGCTCTTCGAGAAGTAAGCAACTCCCAAGAATCAAAATTAGTGATAGGATGCTGCGCGTGGAGGAGCCGTGCCCAAAGCATATCTTCCCGTTTTGATTTATGCCGCTCTTGTGGCGGCGTTTCCCGCGGTGACTTTGCTCTTTGCAAAGTTAATCCGGCCCGCATCCACGTCGTTTGGCGCGAAACTGAAACCGTACGAATGCGGAGTCCCCTCCGAGGGCACCTCCCGCGGAAGATACTCCGTCCGTTTTTACATTATCGCCATGCTGTTCGTGGTGTTTGACGTGGAAACGATGTTCCTGATTCCGTGGGCCATCCTGTACCGCGGCTGGGTGATGGCGCACATGGGCCTGTTTGCGCTCGTTTCGATGTTCGTGTTCCTCGGAATTCTGCTGATCGGATACGTGTGGCTGTACAAAAAGGGCGCGCTTGAGTGGGCGTGACCGCCGGGATTCATCAGGGTCCGGTGCTTTCGATTTGCTTTCCATGTTCTTGTGATTGACTAGGTTTTTGCCGTGTGTTAGAAACGCGGGCGATTGAAGTTTGAAAGCTTGGTCTTCGTTCAATGCGGCCGGTGCGGAAATCCCTGCGCTCCGGTAGCAAGAAACGGACCGCAGCCCGTATTGCACAGGATCTATGGCCGACGAACCCAAGGAAAAGCAGCCTTCTCCCGTGCCTGCGGGCGATAAGCCCGCGAGCAGTCCTGCAGCCATCCCCCCCCCTAAACCTGCAGCCGCGGCGCCGACCGGCGTAACCCCTCCAAGACCCGCCGTGCCCGTGCCTCCCAAACCGCCTGTGCAGTTGCAGACGCCGCTCAATAACGAGCTGGTCGGCCGGATTCGCGCTAAATTTGGACCAGTCCTCGTGGAAGCAATTGAAGATCGCAAGCAAGCAATTCTCACCGTGGAATGCGGGAAGCTGGCGGAAGTTGCTCAATATTTGCGCGATGAAGAAAAGTTTGACCTGCTTTCCGATTTGACCGCTGTGGATTGGCCGAAGCGCGAGAAACGTCTCGACGTGGTGCTCAACCTTTATTCCTTTGCGAAGAACGAACGCTTGCGTGTCAAAGCACGTGCCGCAGATGGCGAACAAGTCCCGAGCGTCGCGGGCGTTTGGCCCACCGCAAATTGGTTGGAGCGCGAAGCCTTCGACATGTTTGGAATTGTTTTTACCGGGCATCCCAATCTGACGCGCATTCTTTTGCCCGACGAGTGGCAGGGCTATCCATTGCGCAAAGACTACGACATCATCGAGCAGGATACCAGTTGGGTGAAGGACAACCTGGGCATTGAAAGCGGGCAATAACGGGCATGGCCATGGACACCACTACGGATTCGCGCGATAAGCAGCAAACGCTGCTCGGCGCCGATGAACTCGTCCTCAACATGGGGCCGCAGCACCCCTCCACGCACGGCGTGCTGCGCGTGAAGCTCAAGCTCGATGGCGAACGTGTAATCGGCTCCGAATGCATGATCGGGTATCTGCACCGGGGCGTGGAGAAGATTGCGGAGCACCGCACGTATCAGCAGTTCGCTCCCTACGTCGACCGCATGGATTACGTCGCGGCGGTCAGCAACGGCCTCGGATACTGCGAAGCGATCGAAAAATTGTTGATGGTGGAGGCGCCGCCGCGCGCGAAGGTCATTCGCACCATCCTTACGGAGCTTCAGCGCATTGCCAGCCACTTGTTGTGGCTGGGGACGCACGCGCTGGACATCGGCGCGCTCACGCCGCTCTTCTATTGCTTCCGCGAACGCGAAGAAATCCTGAAGATTTTCGAGAAATATTGCGGCGCGCGCCTGACCACGCACGCGTTTCGCATCGGTGGGCTGCAGTACGACGCATACGACACGCTCGAGAAAGACGTCGAGCGTTTTTGCAAAGCCTTCGAACCGCGCATCAAGGACTACGAAGACTTGCTGACGCAAAACCGCATCTGGTTGGGTCGAACCAAAGGAGTGGGAATTTTGACGGCGGCGGACGCTATCGCCCTGGGCGCAACCGGCCCGGTGCTGCGCGCCAGCGGCGTGAAGTGGGACATTCGTAAAGCCATGCCCTACGCGGCATACGATCAATACAAGTTTGAGATTCCCGTGGGCAGCACCGGCGACACCTACGACCGGTATATGGTGCGCATGGAAGAGATGCGTCAGTCGCGGCTGATTTGCCTGCAGGCCATCGAAAACATTCCCACCGGGCCGATTCTTGCGAAAGTCGGAAAAGTGCTGAAGCCGCCGCCGGGCGAGGTGTATCACGCCATTGAAGCGCCAAAGGGAGAACTGGGCTACTACGTCATCAGCGACGGAACCGTGCAGCCGTACCGCGTCCGTATTCGTCCGCCGTCCTTCGTGAATTTGCAGGCTTTCGACAAGATGGCTCGGGGACACTTAGTGGCGGACGTTGTGGCCATTATTGGAACGCTCGACATCGTTCTGGGCGAAGTGGATCGGTAGCGGCGGGTCTACCCCGCTGCAAGTCGCGGCGTAGGGCGCAATGAGCATGCGGTTTATAGGGGTGACAGGTCTCTAATGCAAGCTGTTACGCAAGCCACGTTGGAATTCGTCAAGCAATATTGGGCTCCGCTCGTCTGCGGCCTGGTCATCGTTGGCGTTCTTCCGCTTATCGTCGGCTATGTCGTTCTCGTGGAGCGCAAGATCATGGCCGACATGCAGGCGCGGCTCGGGCCCATGCGTGTAGGTCCCCACGGCTTGTTGCAACCCATCGCGGATGCCGTGAAACTCCTCATCAAGGAAGACATTATTCCCGAGGACGCGGACAAACTCGTCTTCTGGCTCGCGCCCGTACTCTCCGTTGCGGCAGCGTTACTGGCCATAGCCGGGCTCGCGATCGGCCCGGCCTTCCAAATCGCGAAAGACGTCAACATCGGAATCCTTTTTGTCGTCGGCGTCAGCGCCATGGGAATTTTCGGAATCGTTCTGGGCGGCTGGGCGTCGAACAGCCATTATTCGCTCATCGGCGCTCTTCGCAGTTCCGCGCAACTGGTGAGCTACGAAACCGCGGCCGGTATGGCGCTGGTCTGCGGGTTGCTCTTCGCCGGCTCATTGAATATCACGTCGATCGTCCAAGCGCAGTACGATCAGGGTGTTTGGTTTGGATTGCTTGCCCCGGTCGCATTCTTCACGTATTTGGTGGCATCGATTGCGGAAACCAATCGCGCGCCGTTTGATTTGCCGGAAGCGGAGTCCGAGCTGGTTGCCGGTTACATGACCGAATTCAGCGGCTTCCGTTGGTCGCTCTATTTCTTGGCGGAATACACAAACATGATTGTGGTGGCGTCCGTCGCAACCACCTTATTTCTTGGGGGCTGGCTGCGGCCTTTCCCGAGAACGACCTGGCTCAGCTTCATCGATTTCTTTCCGCCGCTTCTAATGGTCGGAATTGGCGTCTACTGCCTCATGCGCACGCCGAAGCAGCCCGTGCGCGTCCAGCAAACGTTCATGTTGGCCGTAGCGGGCTTATGTTTTGCAGTGGCTTTAGTCCTTGTTGCACCGATGCTTGTGCCTGCGGTGAAACCGCTCCATGACGGCATTTTGGGGGCATTCTGGTTCATCTTCAAAGTGAGCTTGTACATTTACTTCTTCATGTGGCTGCGCTTCACCCTCCCGCGCTACCGATTCGACCAGTTGATGCGCCTCGGCTGGCATTTCCTGATTCCGTTGTCCATCATCAACGTGCTCTTGATCGGCATTGCGATGATCGTGGGGACGTACTTCCACCTGCAGGGTTGGTCGCTCCTCCTCACGACCAGTCCCGCCTCCATCATCGCGCTGATCATTGCGCTTTTCATTTTGGCTACGGAGCAAAAAAGCGAGCCGCAAAAGTCCAGCGCCGCTCCGGATTCCTATGCTTGATCAGGTCATCTTTTACTTTTTTGCCGCCATCGCGGTCATCAGTGCGATCCTGACGGTCACGCGCCGCAACGTTGTCCACAGCGCGATTTTTCTGATTACCGCGCTCCTCGCCACCGCCGGAATCTTTCTCCAACTCCGCGCGGAATTTCTCTTCATCGTGCAAATCATTCTCTACGTCGGCGGCATCATGGTGCTGTTCGTTTTCGTAATTATGCTGGTCAATCTGGACGTCGCAGTGCGCCAGTTGCGGTTTGCACGGCAAAAATGGGTTGCCTTGCTCATCTCCCTCGCCCTCGCGGCGCAGGTCGGCCTAATGCTCTGGTCCACCGGCAAAATGCCTGGCCAGGGAGTGCCGGTCCTTGCGGCAGTGCCTGCGGACAAGCTGCCACTCAATTCCGAAGCAGTGGCCAAGAGTCTTTTCGAAACCTATCTCTTGCCTTTCGAAATCGCTTCGGTCTTGTTGCTCGTAGCTATGATCGGCGCTGTGGTCATGGCAAAAAAGAGGACATAGGAATTCATGCTCCCGATCGGACATTACCTGTTTCTCGGCCTCGCGCTCTTCATAATCGGTGTGATTGGCGTGGTCACTCGTCGCAATGTCATCGTTATCCTGATGTCCATCGAGCTGATTTTGAACGCCGTGAACATTAATCTCGTTGCCTTTTCGCGCCTGTACGGCGACGTGGCCGGCCAGGTTTTCGCCCTTTTCATCATCGCGGATGCCGCCGCAGAAGCGGCTGTGGGGCTCGGAATCATCATCGCTTTTTTCCGGAACCGTGAAACGGTTCTGGAAGACGAAATGGATTTACTGAAGTGGTAGAACGAATGCGCAACGAAATCCAAATGACGACGCAAGAAAATCAAATCGCATGACGCCGGCGGGGTATTTCCTCGAGCATCTGTGGCTCCTCCCGCTGTTTCCGCTGGTGACCGCGGCTGTGATGCTTTTCATCGGCCGGCGCCTCCCCAACGCCGCCGTCAGTGTCCTCTGCGTCGGCAGCGTGGGATTGTCGTTCGTTTTTGCCTTGGGCGCGGTCACGCAACTGCTCTCCGCCGATCCCGAATACCGCGTCGCCCAGCACATCCTTTTTGAATGGCTCACTCCCGGCCAAATGCAGTTGACCACCGGCCACTTGATTCGCTTCACTGCCGACTGGGGCTACCTCCTCGACCCGCTTTCTTCCGTCATGGTGCTCGTCGTCACCGGCGTCGGTTTCCTCATTCACATCTACTCCGTCGGCTACATGGGCCACGAAGGCGGCTACTACCGCTTCTTCGGCTACATGAACCTGTTCATGTTCTCCATGCTGATGCTTGTCCTCGCGAACAACCTGCTTCTCATGTTTGTCGGCTGGGAAGGCGTGGGCCTCTGCAGCTACTTGCTGATCGGTTTTTATTTCCTGAAGAAGTCCGCTTCCGACGCCGGCAAAAAAGCGTTCATCGTCAACCGCATCGGTGACGCGGGCTTCATTCTCGGCATCTTGCTGACCGCCGTCACCTTCGGCACCATTCGCTTCACTTCCGCGGGGCTAACGAATGTCGCGGCGGACTCCGGCATCAGGCAGGCTCTGGAAGCCGTCCTCGGCACGCATGCGCTGGCCGCCGGAGCTCCCGTCTTTACCACCATTGCGCTTTTGCTCTTCGTCGGTGCATGCGGAAAATCCGCGCAAATTCCTCTCTACGTCTGGCTCCCCGACGCCATGGAGGGCCCCACGCCTGTCAGCGCATTAATCCACGCGGCCACCATGGTCACCGCCGGCGTTTACATGGTCGTGCGCATGAACGCCATCTACCAGCTCGCTCCGCTGGCGATGAACGTTGTCGCCGTCGTCGGCGTGGTCACCGCGATTTTTGCCGCCTCCATGGCGCTGGTGCAGAACGACATCAAGAAAGTCCTCGCCTACTCCACCATCAGCCAGCTCGGTTACATGTTTCTCGCGCTTGGCGCAGGCGCTTTTGCCGCCGGCATTTTCCACCTCATGACCCACGCCTTCTTCAAAGCGCTTTTGTTCCTCGGTGCGGGCAGCGTCATTCACGCCATGTCCGGCGAACAGGACATTCAAAAAATGGGCGGCCTGTGGGAAAAGATCCCGGTAACGGCGAAGACGTTCTACGTAGCAGCACTCGCCATCGCCGGCATCCCTCCTCTCGCGGGGTTCTTCAGCAAAGACGAAATTCTAGGTCACGCGTTCGAGACACATCCCGGGTTATGGGCCGTCGGTTTAGCTACCGCAGGTATGACCGCGTTTTACATGTTTCGCCTGGTGTTCCTTACATTTTTTGGATACACACGCGCCGACGATCATGCTCAACGCCACATTCACGAATCGCCGCAAACAATGACCATTCCCCTGATCATTCTCGCCGTGCTCTCCGTTATTGGTGGATGGATTGGTCTGCCAGCTTTTCTTGGCGGCAACCAGTTCGAGAAATTTCTCAAGCCCGTTATGCCTCGCGTAGGGTTGGAAGCAGAAGCCGCGAAGGCAGTTCCGCAGACGTCGCCAACAGAATATTTTCTGATGTTTGCCTCCATTGCCATTGCGGTAGCCGGCATCTGGCTCGCGTATGAGTTCTACCGCACCAAGCGATTCGCTCCCGAATGGGTTGCGCGGAAGATGAGCGGTTTCTACAGGGTGGTTTTCCACAAATACTACATCGACGAAATTTACGACGCCCTCTTCGTGAACCGCACCAAGGATCTCGGCACGCTGCTCGGCCAGTTCGACGCCAAAGTCATCGACGGCGTCGGCGTCAACGGCGCCGGATGGCTCGCGCGCTTCGGCTCGACGCTCTCCATGTGGTGGGACAAGTGGATCATCGACGGGCTGCTCAACTTCGGCGCCAAGCTGACGCAACTCCTCAGCTTCCCCATCCGCTTCCTGCAAACGGGCACGTTTTCCAGTTACGCGCTGTTGATCCTTGTGGGGCTGGCGATTCTTCTGGCGTATTACGAACAACACCTCCATGTAGTTCTGCGCGGAGCGCGCTGAGAGGCGGAGCATGGACTTTTTTGCGAATCACATCTTGACGGTAGTTCTCTTCACGCCGCTTCTGGGCGCGATCCTCATGCTGCTCATTCCCCGCGAGGCGGAGACGGCGCATAAGATCGCCTGCAACATCTTCGGCGTGTTAGGTTTTCTCGTTTCGATTCCCCTGATCCGCTGGTGGAACCCCGGCGCGGCCAGGTTCTCGTTCGAGGAAAACCTCTCTTGGATTCCCTCCATCGGTGCGCGCTATCACCTCGGCATTGACGGCATCAGCCTGCTCCTCGTCATGCTCACCACCTTCCTCGGCATGATCGCCATCCTTTCTTCCTGGAGCGCCATCCACACGCGCACCAAGGAATACTACATTCTGCTGCTGCTCTTGCAGACCGGCATGATCGGCGTGTTCGCCTCGCTCGACTTTTTCCTCTTTTACGTTTTCTGGGAAGTGATGCTTGTTCCCATGTACTTCCTCATCGGCGTCTGGGGAAGCGACCGCCGTCTCTACGCCGCCATCAAATTTTTCCTGTACACCCTGGCGGGTTCGGTAGTCATGCTGCTCGCCATTCTGGCGCTGTATTTCTACGCGCCGGTTGCGGCGGGCGCGACGCGCACGTTCGATGTTCCCACTCTGCTCGATGCTGCACAGAAATTCTCCGATCCATTGAAAGTCTGGCTCTTCTGGGGCTTCTTCTTCGCCTTCGCCATCAAAGTGCCCATGTTCCCGTTCCACACCTGGCTTCCCGACGCACACACGGAAGCGCCCACGGCCGGCTCCGTCATTCTGGCCGGCGTTTTGCTGAAAATGGGCACCTACGGCTTCATCCGTTTCTCGCTGCCTCTCTTGCCCGGCGAAGGGCCAATGCGCTCGCGCATCATCCAAATCGTCATCGTGCTCTCTTTGATCGGCATCGTTTACGGAGCGCTCGTTTGCCTCATGCAAAAGGACATGAAGCGCCTCATCGCCTACAGTTCCGTCAGCCACCTCGCTTTTTGCACCCTCGGAATTTTCGCGCTCACGCCCAACGGCCTCGCCGGCAGCGTCCTTCAACAGATCAATCACGGCATCTCCACCGGCGCGCTCTTCTTGATCGTCGGCGTGCTCTACGAACGCCGGCACACGCGCCTGATTTCCGAGTTCGGCGGTCTGGCCACGCCGATGCCGAATTTTGCCGCCGTCTATCTCATCGTCAGCCTTAGCTCGCTCGGAATGCCGCTCCTGAACGGTTTCATCGGAGAGTTCACGATTCTCCAGGGCGCTTTTCAGGTCAGCAAAGCCTGGGCCGCCTGGGGCACGCTTGGCGTGATTCTGGGCGCCGCCTACTTGCTCTGGCTCTATCAGCGCGTCATGTTCGGTTCCGTCACCAATCCCGCGAACGAGCATTTGCCCGACCTGAATCTCCGCGAAATGGTCTGTCTCGTCCCGCTTATTGTTCTGGCCTTCTGGATTGGCATCTATCCGAAGCCGTTTTTCTCCATCATTGAGAAGCCCGTGCAGAGAATCGTCGAGCAGGTGAATCCCGGCTTCTATCAGCAGGCACGCGCGAAGCTGCCACCCGCGCCAACTCCTCCTGTGGTAGCGGAGGCGAAATAAGCCGCCCCAACGCCTATGCACATTCCCATCCTCAGCGCGTTTATGGATTACCTCCAGGGAGAGGGCCATCTCATTCTTCCTGAGATTGAACTGACTCTCTTCGGTTTGGGCATTCTTCTGATTGATTTCACGCTGGGCGTCAAAGAACGCTATCTGAACGCCGGGCTCGCACTTTTAGGCACGGCCTTCAGCGCCTACACAGTCTGGCGACTGCGCATACCGGTGGCCGCGAATGGTCCGCTGTCTGGGTTTCACGACTCCGTCATCGTCGATCCTTTCTTTCTTTTCTTCGCCGCGCTCTTTCTTGCCGCTACAGCCCTGGTCATCCTGCTTTCGGTGAAATTCCTCGAAATCGAACACGAGCAGGAAGGCGAATACTACGCGCTGCTGCTCTTCGCCTGCGTCGGCATGATGTTCATGGCTTCCGGCTACGATCTCATCGTCATGTTCCTCGGCCTCGAAACCATGGCGCTCAGCTTCTACGTCCTCACCGGCTTCCTCCGCCGCGAAAAGCGTTCGAATGAAGCCTCCTTGAAATATGTCCTCCTCGGCGCGTTCAGCTCCGGGATTCTGGCTTACGGTTTTTCCATTCTCTACGGCCTTACCGGAACTACGAACATCTCCCAAATTGCCTTCGCGCTGAATCCCAACAGCCGCCTCGCCAGTGTGATCGCCCAGATTCAGGAACCAGGCGCGATCGGCGCCGCGACGCGGGAGTACCTTTCGGAGGTCTATCCCGCCGCGTTGCATATCGATCCTTATCTGTTAACCCATCAGCTGCCCGTTCTTGCGGCTGCGGCTTTCGTCCTCGTGGCCGTGGGAATGTTTTTCAAGGTCGCTGCCGTGCCATTTCACCAGTGGGCGCCGGACGTTTACGAAGGCGCGCCCACGCCGGTCACCATCTTCGTCAGCGTCGCCTCCAAGACCGCGAGTTTCGCCCTCCTTCTCCGGCTCTTCCTTGTTGTGTTTGGAGCGTCGCAGGTGAATTGGATGTATCTCGTCGCAGGCATTGCCATAGCCTCGCTCACTTGGGGCAACCTCGCTGCATTAACGCAGACCAACGTAAAGCGCCTGCTCGCTTACTCTTCCATTTCCCACGTCGGCTACGTGCTGATGGCGTTAGTGGCTTGGGACGAAAAGACAAAGACATTGTCGGAAACCGCGAAAACAGGAATTGCGTATTACTTGTTTGCGTACATCTTCATGACCGCCGGTGCTTTTGCCGTCCTTATCGTCATGCGGCAGAAGGGTCTCATCGGCGAAGAACTTGAAGATCTGAACGGCTTGTACCACCGCAGCCCCGCCGCCGCCGTGCTGCTCCTCATCTTCATGCTTTCGCTCGCCGGGATTCCTCCCACCGCAGGCTTCATGGGTAAGTACTTCATCTTCCTTTCGCTCATCGAAACGCACCATCCTGTGCTCGCTGTCTTCGCCGTCCTCTACATCGTTCCCGCGCTCTACTATTACTTCCGCATCGTGGTGCACGCCTGGCTCAAGGCCCCCGGCGACGCCCCGCGTCCCGTCATGAGCAACGCGCAAGCCGTCGCGCTCAGCATAGCTGCGTTTGTCACCCTCGCCGCCGGGTTGTATCCTGAGCCGTTCACCAAGCTCGCTCAATATGCCTTCGGACGATAAAACGGAGAATCCCCAAACCCCTAAACTCGGGAAGGTGAAGTCCACTTCATCGCAGATGGCGACGGCAATGGAATTGCCGTTTACCTTCGTCGCTGCGGTCGTGGTCGGCGGTCTGATTGGATATTTTCTTGACCAATGGCTGCACACCGGGCCGTGGCTGATGATTCTGTTCGGATGCCTTGGTTTTGCGGGCGGAATCCTTGAGATTTTGAAGCGGTTTCGCCCCACAGATTCGCGCGGTAATCATGACCAGCCCGGCTCCTGAGACTCCGCGCGCCCTACTTGTAGGGCAAAGAACGGTACGCCGGATTACTTACCTGATCCCCGCTTTTGGCGTCGCAGCAGGACTGGGGGCCTCCCTGCTCGGCCGTTCGGACTGGGCCGAAGGCCTGGTCTTCGGTTCCGGCCTTGCTTGGCTGAATTTCTGGTGGATGAAGCGAGGAGTGGAGGCCTTTACTTCACATGCAGCCGGCCCGGGTGCGGGGGAGAAACTCAAACGTCAAGGGGCAACTCTCCTCGCGCTGGTGTTTCGATACGCTTTGATAGGCCTCGCGTTGTATGCTATTTTTAGCTATCTGCATGTTCCACTGTTGAGCATCGTGATTGGACTTTGCGCCTTTGCTGGCGCGACCATTACGGCAAGTGTGTGGGAAATTCTGCAATCGGTTAAAATGAGGAGTTGAGCCCTTCCCGGGCGCCGAAGATGGAAGAGAATCTCAGTCCGGTAACCCACCTGGTGAACCATTACTTGGGGCCATGGGCGTTGGCGCTCCTTCACGGGATGCGCATTGAGCCTGACAATCCGGATCTTCCAATCCCGGAACATGTGGTAATGGGCGCTCTTGTCCTTGTTATCGTCACAGTGCTGGCTCTGATCCTAAAGTCTCGCCTCTCCGTGGATAAGCCCGGCGCTATGCAACAGGCGGCGGAGTTGTTGATCACCAACCCGATGCGCCTGGGTATCCGGGACATTCTAGATGAGAGCGCGGGCAAGCACGCCCGGTCATACATTTATGTGATTGGGACGATCAGTCTCTTCATTCTTTTCTCGAACCTGTTTAGCCTCTTTCCATTGTTCTCTGCCCCGACCGGGAATGTAACCGTGCCCTTGGGATGCGCTACGGTAGTATTCCTGTATTTCAACTGGCAGGGAATTCGTCGCCACGGGGCTCTAAAATACCTCGCGCACTTCGCTGCAGGAACGAAGTGGTGGATCGCCTGGTTGATCATGCCCGTGGAGGTCATTAGCACGCTCGCTCGCGTGTTGTCCTTGACCGTGCGTCTCTATGCCAACATCTTTGCGAGCGACATGATCTACGCTCTGTTCCTCGGCCTGCTCGCGCAGACGACTACCTTCGTTTGGGACAAATTTCCTGTCGGTGGCATCGTGGTTGGAATATTTCCCGCGTTGTTCCCACTGCTGTTCATTGCCTTGCACATTCTTGTCGCTTTCGTGCAGACGATTTTGTTCACGGTCTTGCCGGCCTCCTACCTCGGGATGGCCACGGCTGAAGAACATTAGACAGTATTGCCGGTGCAGGTTGCCGGCAAGGTGCCGCTCCAGTGTGAGCCCGGCTGCACGGTGTCCGGTAACCACCTCCTGGCGGCATTTCAAAGGAGGCAGTGATGAAGAAGTGGAATATTTTGTTGACCGGGTTGATCGCCGCGATGGTTTTTGCACCTGCGGCGTTCGCACAGGGCAGCGCCGGGGCAGCCGGAGAGGGTCATTCCGCCCTCTGGATTGCGGCAGCTTTTGGCATGGGTATCGCGGCGTTCGGCTGCGGCCTCGCGCAAGGGAGGATAGGTGCCGCAGCTCTTGAGGGCATCGCACGTAATCCGAGTGCAGCGGGTAGCATTTTTACCCCTATGCTCCTCAGCCTGGCGTTCGTAGAGACGCTCGTCCTGTTCACGTTCGTGATGATCATCCTGAAGGTAAAATAGCCCTCGCAACGGAAGATAGAATTTTGGCCCGGAGGCCGCCTCCGGGCCGTTTTTTGTATGGAGTGCGGCGGCTTGTTTACCCTGAGGTACGAAGGACCGCCGCTTTTTCCTCGCGGCAAGGCACCTTACCTCTTTTCGCCCCTCCCTGTGAACTCTACCCCTTTGTTTTCTTTCTCTTACGCGGATCCTGTTCGAACCCGTGTGTCTACTGTCCAAATTCTAGTACTATAAAAGTACTTGAGACTGTATAAAATAAATGGTAGTATGTGTCGTGATTTTTCGACGCCAACCTCGCAGGGCCGTTCCGTGCTGTTTCTCCTTTACGCCTTCTGACTTCTGCTCTTGCATTCTGACTTCTTGCTTTGCCTTTTTTGCCCCTTGTTATCTCTCTTGTTTTCAAGCAAATACGAACTGCTCATTTTGCAAGTCCTTTGTTTTGATAACCATACGAATTGCCTAATTGATGACCGGATTGGGGTACAGTCCAAACAAAATCGTGCCCACAAACGTGATGAGCAGCACAGCGTTCACGCCAATCGGGAAAGGCACGGGGCCAACGGCGGCGGCTTCCGCGCTCGGCTCACGCATGTACATCACCACGATCACGCGCAAATAGTAGTAAGCGCCAATCACGCTGTTGACGGCCATCAGCACGGCCAGCGAAATCAGGTGCGAATTTACCGCCGCCTTGAAAATGTAGAATTTGCCGAAGAAGCCCGCGGTCACCGGCAGCCCGAGCAGGGACAGCAGGTAGATGCTCAGCATCGCCGCCACAAACGGCTGCCGCTGCGAGAGTCCGGCGTAATCGTCAAGCGAAAGATTCTTTTCGCCGAAGCCGCCTAGCTGCGAAACGATCGTGAACGCGCCCAGCTTCACCAGCGCGTAGCTCAGGAGGTAAAACAATACCGCCGCATAAGCCGGCGCCGCTTCCGCCGACCCTCCTTGCGCCATGGAGGTGACGGCGGCAAAGGCGACCAAAATGTATCCGGCGTGCGCGATCGAGCTGTACGCCAGCAGCCGCTTCATGTTCGTCTGCACCAGTGCGCCGAGGTTGCCTGCAAACATCGTCAGCGCCGCGAGCACCCAGAAGGCCCAGAACCAGTACTGCGTCGCCGCAGGCACCGTGGCGAAAATGCGCAGCAGCAGCGCGAACGCTGCGGCCTTCGGCCCCGCGGAAAAAAGCGCGGTCACCGGAGTCGGAGCGCCTTCGTAAACATCCGGCGTCCATACCTGGAACGGCGCGGCGGCCACTTTGAAGCCCAGCCCAATCAGAATCATGGCGAGGCCCAGTTTTAGCAGCGTGCCGCTCGCGGCTACATCCGCTTCGGCCATTTTGCCCAGCTGCGTCGTGCCCGTCGCGCCGTAGACCAGCGCGATGCCGTAAAGGAAAAACGCGGTGGCGAACGAGCCCAGCAGAAAATATTTCATCGCTGATTCGCTGGATTTCAGCGAATCGCGCCGGTAACCCGCGAGGACGTAACTCGAAATCGAGCTCATCTCCAGGCCAATGAATCCGGTGAGCAACTCCTGTGCCGATGCCAGCACGCCCATTCCGGCGGTGGCGAAGAACAGCAGCGCGTAAAATTCCGCGATCGGCAATTGTTCGCGGTCGAGATACGGCCCGGCCGCGAGAATCACCAGAAACGAAACGGTGCCCACGAGCAAGCGGAAAAAGAAGCTGAATGCATCCGACTGCACCAGTCCGTAAAAACCCGGCCCGCCGTGGGCGAGCGCAGTGAATGCGGCAATCGTTCCCGCGAGCGAGCCAATGAGCGCCACAAAGGTGAAAAATTGCCGGCTGCGCACGAACGGTTGCAGCAACATCACCAGCACGCCGAAGCCGCACCAAATCAGCTCGGGCAGCACGCGTTGCATATCGATGGCTTGGGGAAACATTTAATGAATGCTGGCCCTTTCGAGCGAAATTGTCTGGACCGTTGCGGCCTGCCGCGTTTGCGCCTGCCTCATTGCCGCATTTGTCGCGGGCGCCGAAGCCGCTTTCATCTGCGGCCTCATTCGCGACCGAGCGCCTGCTTCGTATGCGTGTTGCGGTTCCACCTGGTCCATCACGGTTTGCGTGGCGGCTGCGGTGCGCCGCGTGATGAACGGCGAGCCGATGCCCATCCACAGCGTGACGACCGCCATCGTGGCGAGGATCCACTTCTCGCGAACCGAAGCATCGGGCAGCGTTTTGTTTTTGTCGCGCGTGATTTCACCGAAAAACACGCGCTGGTAAGACCACAGCAGATAGCAGGCGGAGAGAATTACGCCGAGCGCGGCCCACGCGGCCCAGCCCCAGTGGCGCTGGTAGGTGCCCAGCAAAATCAAAAATTCCCCGACGAAACCGTTCAGCATGGGCAAGCCCAGCGAGGAGAGCGCCACGAACAGGAAAAACGCCGCGAGCTTCGGCATGGGCGTCGAGAGTCCGCCAAATTCGCTGATTTCAAACGTGTGCCGCCGGTCGTAGAGCATGCCCACGAGCAAGAAGAGCGCACCCGTGGAAATCCCGTGCGCCAGCATCTGATACACAGCGCCCTGCATGGAAATGTTGTGCAACGCGAAGATGCCCAGCACTACGAATCCGAGGTGGCTGACGGAAGAGTACGCCACCAGCTT
>QHYL01000511.1 GCA_003224105.1 Acidobacteriota bacterium
CAGGACCCGATTGGCTCCGAAATCGGGAGTAAGGAGGATGGTTGGGCCACAATTATCGGCGTCGTTGGCGACGTGCGTGACACGGATCTCACCGAGGAATCCAAAGGAACGATCTATTTTCCCGGATATGTTGGAACGACACTCATAATCAAGACAAAATCCAATCCAACAGCTTTTGTCGCAGCTATCCGAGAAGCAATCCATGACGTTGACAGCAGCGTGCCAGTGTACGATGTCAAGTCGATGCAGGATTTAGTCGCGGCATGTCTTGAAAGGCGCAAATTTGCGACGCTGCTTCTCACGCTTTTTGCGGCTTTGGCACTGGCGCTTGCGTCTGTCGGTCTCTACGCCGTCTTGAGTTATGTAGTAGCACGCCGAACTAAGGAGATTGGAATCCGGATTGCGATTGGCGCCTCCAGGGACAATATTCTTCTGCTCGTATTCCGACATGGACTGATGATGACCCTTTCTGGCATGGCACTGGGATTAGGAATTGCACTTCTCATGAAGCCTCTGATTGCGAGTCAACTATTCGGTATCGAAGCCTTCGATGTGGCGACATTCACTCTAGCTTCGGTGTTGCTGGCAATGACTGCGCACGTGGCCATCTTTGTGCCGGCCAATCGAGCTATCCGGGTGGACCCGATGATTGCTCTGCGTCACGAATGAAGGGGTCCCAAATAGCTGACAGCGACGGAAACTGAGTTGCCACAGAAACTGTAAAGGCATGCGGTGACTGAGCGCACCCTGGGCCCAGATTGTGAAGGAGGGCTCTACTGACTGCCGACTTGGCTCAAATCAATCTCGAAATACATCAGTCCATGGTTTTTTTCGAGGGCTACGATGTCGGGAACGTACAAGCGGGCATTACTTAGCAGGTCGAATTGGCTTTGCAAGTCAAAATAGAGAAGTCCTTGTACGGAACTGTGTGGCGCGACAATGCTGGCCCTTACTCCCGCCTCGCGCAGTTCCTGCTCCATTTCCACCCATTTTTTGTCGCGGCCGATTTTCGGGCCGCCTATGGGGATGGGAAACCTGCTCCTCCCTAAATTTTTCAAGCTTGGCCTCAGGATCACGTCGGCTGCTTGTTCTGAAGTCAGAGCGTCCAGGGCCTGGTGGTCTTCTTCCGAAAGCGTAACGTTCAGCCGGATGCGTTCCAGATTTACTTTCATGCTGTCATCCGAGTCATTGCGAAACACAACCTGCAAGGCGACAATGCCAGCGGCGTACGGCGACTTCTTGTGAAATTTCTCCTTGTAAAGAGCCGGGTTGGTCCATGGCAGAGCTGAGATGGTCAATCCTTCGTGGGATTCGAGCGCGGAAGTCTTTAGCGGCGCTTGTTGTTGAGCCGTGGCGGCGCCAGCCGCTACATGCAAGGCCAGAAAAATTGGCAGGAAGACAGCTAGCTTTCGGGTCAGGTTATAATAGACTTTTCTCATATTGACGCCTTCGATTCCTGGGGAATACGCAGGGTTGCCCTGCGCCAAACGCTCACCTGCTGCCGGCGGGCGCGCACTAACCGGAGCCGCGCATAGTGTATTTCATTTATAGCCTGCTGATGGGCCTTGCGGCTCTTTTGCTCACACCCTACTGGGTGGTGAAGGGCCTGCGCCATGGCAAGTATTTCTCCAATCTGAAGGAGCGGCTCGGCATTTCCTTTCCAGCGTTGGACAAGCTGCCTTCCAGTCGCGCAGGAGCCATCTGGATTCACGCCGTCAGCGTGGGCGAAGTCCTGTCCGGCCTTACACTGGCGCGCCAATTGAAAGCGGCATATCCGGATCGGCCCCTCATCGTGTCCACGACGACAATCACCGGGCAAACGCTGGCCCGCGAAAGGCTGCCATTTGCCGATGCCATCATTTACTTTCCGCTGGATTGGAGTTTTTGCGTCAGGCGCGCCTTTGAAGCGGTCCGCCCTTCGCTCGTTCTCGTGCTGGAAACGGAAATCTGGCCGAATTTTATGCGAGAGGCCGGCTGTCGCAAAGTCCCCGTTCTTTTTGTAAGTGGACGCATTTCGGATCGTTCGTTTGCGCGTTATGAGAAGTTTCTTGGCGCGTTCGGCTTTTTCCTACGCCCTTTCCTGAAAGATGCGCTGTCTCACGCGAGCGCTTTCCTGATGCAAAGCGACAAGGACGCAGAACGAATTCGCGCGCTCGGAGCGCCGAGCGACCGCGTTATCGTGAGCGGCAACTTGAAATACGACTCGGAGCTGCCTGCGCCGACCCCAATATCAAATTGGCTCGAAGCGGAGGTCCAGCGCAGCGGCCGCTCGCCGGTCATTGTTGCCGGGAGCGTGGTGGCCACGGAAGAGCCGCTGGCGCTGATTGCCTTTGGAACACTGCAAGGCGAATATCGCAATGCCTTGCTGGTCCTTGCGCCGCGCAAGCCCGAGCAATTTGCGGCCGCCGCGGAATTCATCGAAGAATCGCATCGCAAGTTCATTCGGCGCTCCGCATTGCCAATTCCGAGTCCCGCTCAAGCCGCGGGCAGGGCTAACGGTCATTCCGGCAATTCCGCCATACCGAACGATGTCACGGTTCTCCTTCTCGATAGCATCGGGGAACTGGCCTCGGTTTATCGATTAGCGGACGGCGCGTTTGTAGGCGGCTCGCTAGTGCCCTCGGGCGGGCATAACATTTTGGAACCAGCAGCGTTCGGCAAGGTTCCGGTTTTTGGGCCTTCGATGGAGAATTTTGCGGAGATCGCCTCACGTTTCGTTGCGGCCGGGGCGGCCATTCAAGTGGAAAGCCCCGAGGATGTGGGCGTGGCGTGGATTGAATTGCTTCGCAATCCGCAACGCATGAAGGAAATGAGCGATAAGGCGCGAAATCTTGTGGAAGGCAGCCGGGGCGCTACAGGCCGGGCGCTTGAGAAAATTGCCATGCACTTGAATGGTGCCGGGCGATGAACGTTCCTTCTCTTTTGCGCATTCTCCTTTGGCCACTCTCCTTGCTCTATGGAGGCGCTGTACGGCTGCGTGTCTTGCTGTACCAAAAAGGCTGGCTTAAGCAAAAACGCCTGAAAGGCACAGTCATTAGCGTTGGGAATCTCACCGTGGGAGGCACCGGCAAGACTCCCATGGTGATCTGGCTCGCGGAAAAGTTTCTTGCGGTAGGGAAGCGCGTTGCGATTCTCAGCCGAGGTTATCGCGGCTCGAACGGCACCAGCGACGAAGTCGAACTTATGAAATTCCGGTTGCAAGGCCGCGTAGCCTTCGGCGTGGGCAAGAACCGTTTTGCTGAAGGGCGGCGGCTTGGGTCACAGCAGCCGATCGACATCTTTCTTCTCGACGATGGCTTTCAGCATCTCCAGCTTGCCCGA
>QHYL01000512.1 GCA_003224105.1 Acidobacteriota bacterium
TTCCGGTCTCAACGTAGACGTTGCCATTGGGATCAGCTGCGGGACCGGCGCCCGCCTGCCAAACACCGCCTCTCTGACACCCTGCCGTTGGACCCGCCTGAGTGAGCGGTCGAGCAAAGACCTGGGCCAGAGTCGAGGCGTTGTAACCCATCAACCAGCCCTGATAGTTGCACTGGTCGCCGTGAGAACTGAACGCAATGTAAACGGTATTGTTAGCCAAGAGGAGTGCAGGCCGCTGCAGGTGTTTGGCTGGCACGAAGTTCGTGGCGGTGATGACCACGGGGCTGTTAAAGGCGGACTTTTCAGCTCCGGTAGCCAGATCTAAAGCGTGCAGCCGGTGGACAAAGCAGGGTGAAGCGGTCGAGCAAGCTTGACCACTGACGGTGCCAGATGTTTCCTTGGTCTTGGGCACGACGTAGATGGTGTTCGTGGACGGGTCAATAACGGGCGTTGAGGTGACGCCGATTTCGGGAACGATGTCACCGTTTCCGTTGAGGTCGGACGGGGAGAGCGTGAATACGTTGGCGCCAAGGAAATTCACTTTCCAATACTGGACGCAGGAAGGAGAGTCGGCGTCAAACGCGTAGATGCTATCGTGTTCGGTGGCGACAAAGACAACGTTGTGGACGCCACCGGAGATGTTCACATTAGCGGCCCAAAGCGGCTGGCCGTAAACGTAACCATCGACGGGACAGGAGAAGAGCTGACCGAAGGTGGAAGAGTTCACAAGGGACGGAGTCAAACCATACTCCTGGACGTTCTGGCCCGTCCGCGCGACGTCGTTGTGATGGGTATACACACCGGCCAGGTCAGTAACGGCGGCCGGTGCGGACGCGCTGACTGAAGCGTTGGCATTGCTGACCGCGGTGACGGTGTGCAGCCCGGGTTGCGTACCAGGCGTGAAAAGACCGGTCGAAGAAACTGTACCGGTGGTCGAGTTGCCACCGTTGCTGGCGTCAACCTGCCATGTCACGCCCGCATTCGACGAGTCGTTGTAGACGATGTCTGTAAACTGAATTGTTTGTGAAGTAGACAAGGTCACAGCCGCGCGTTTGGGGCTCAGCACAATCGTGAGCACGCCTTGAGTGACGGTAATCGTGGCGGAACCCGACTTGGTGGTGTCCACAATAGAGGTGGCCGTCAAAGTTACGGTAGCCGGGCTTGGCACGTTTTGCGGCGCGTTATAGGTAACCGAAGTCGTTGTGACCCTCGTGAGAGTGCCGCAAGTGAGGCCACTGCAGCCGGGGCCGGAAAGACCCCATGTGACTCCCTTGCTTTGGAAATCATTCGTTGTGGCGGCGGTAAAGGCCTGCGTTCCGTACCCTGACGGAATGGAAGCGGAAGTAGGCGAAACGGCGACCGTGATGGGCGGCGCCGCGCCTGCGATAGAGCGGAACGCCGCGAGGCCGACGGCCCACGCGTCCGAAGGAGAAACGGTTGCGGTAGCCGAAACGGGCCCCGCGGCCGACTGAATCTGATCCTCGACGATGAGCTTGGCAGCCGACGCCGAGGGCACAGATTCTTCAATGACGTAGCCGGTGCCCGCGGTGAAAGTGTCAGCGTTGGGCGTAACCACCGTGCCGAGCAACAAATCTCCGTTAGTTGCAGTGGTCAGGTTGCCGCTGCTGGCGGAAGCACTTTGTCCCTGCGCAATCACAGGAACGGCATCGATGGAGTGGCTTGCCGCGACACCCGAATACTCGAAAATGGCAAAGCGCAACGGACCGGAGACGGTATCCGTTATCGAAACCGTGTTCGGCCCACCTTTGATGTTCTCCGCGTAGTAGAGAGCAAAGACAATAGCGGATGGGCTCGTCGCGAACTGGTAGGCCTGTTGATAGGTATTGCCGTTCGTATCCGTAATGGTGAAAGTTTCAGACGTTGTACTGCCTGCGCGGATAGCAACAGCAATCCAATTCCCAGCCGCATTGTTCGAAGTGAAGGCAAGAGTGCCTGAGCTGGTAGTCCCGGCATCAATGCTCCTGTGTTGAACGAGGGAGACAGTACCCGAACCGGACGTCACGGTGAAGTTGACGCCGTTGCTCTGCACGCCGCTCTCTTTGACGACCACATTTCCGCTCGTTGCCCCTGCGGGTACAGGGACAACGATACTCGTAGCACTCCAACTCGTAGGCGTCGCCGGTGTGTTGTTGAAGGCGACGGTGCTCGTACCCTGGGTTGCACCGAAGTTTGCGCCGGCGATTGTGACGGACGTGCCGGTCGGCCCAAAGTTCGGAGTCAGGCTCGTTATGCTCGGCGGCGGAGTAACGGTGAAGGTCACGCCGTTGCTTTGGATGCCACCAACAGTAACGATCACGCTTCCAGTCGTGGCACCAGTTGGCACAGGAGCAGTGATGCTGGTGTCGCTCCAATTCGAGGCGCGAGTTTGGACGCCATTGAAGGTCACGAAGCTCTGAATCGTCCCCACGGTTGGCCCGAAGTTCGTGCCGGTGATGACCACATTAGTCCCGATGGGGCCTGAAGTCGGAGCTATATTGGTAATGGCGGGGGGAGGGGTAACCGTGAAGTTAGCGCCATTGCTCTGGACACCGCCGACAGTTAAGACGACAAGGCCGCTCGTCGCACCAGGAGGCACGGTGACGTCAAAGCTAGTCGCGGTCCAGTTTGCGGCAGACATGGCCGCCCCGTTCAAAGTAACGGTGCTGGATCCCTGAGTGGAACCGAAGTTTGCGCCTTGGACAGTGAAGGTCGCACCGATGGGACCTTGAGTGAGGGTCAAGCCGGAAATGCTCGGGCCAGCGGTGGTTACGGTGAAGGATACACCGTTGCTTGGCGTTCCGAATACGGTTGCAACCACAGTCCCAGTTGTGGCGCCATTTGGCACAAGAATGACAATGCTCGAAGCGCTCCAACTCGTCGCCGCCCCTGCGTTGAGGCCATTGAATGTGACAGTGCTTGAGCCTTGGCTCGAGCCAAAATTCGCTCCGGAGATGGTCACTGAGGCTCCGGAAGGTCCTGATGCCGGGTTGATGCCGCTGATGTTGGGAGCAGGTACGACGTTGAAGGTTACGCCATTGCTTTGGACGCCGTTGACAGTAACCAGCACGGGACCCGTGGTCGCGCCAGCCGGAACAGTGACAATGATACTCGTCGCGCTCCAATTCGAGACAGTTGCGATCGTGCTATTGAAAGTGACGGTGCTCGTGCCTTGTGTGCCACCAAAGTTGGACCCAGTAATGGTGACCGACAGGCCGGCCGCGCCAGTGGTCTGGCTCAGACTCGTAATCGACGGCGCGGGGCCCCCTCCGCCGACGCCGGGCTTGAACGAAGCCAGGATCATGCCCCAGTTGCCGGAAGCTCCCAGAGTGGCTGAGGCTGAAGCAGATCCTCCGGACGCTTGGATTTGATCTTCGGTGATGAATTTGGCGTTGGGGGGCGCGGGAACCTGATCGCGGATCGTGTAGCCGGCTCCGGCGGTCCAGGTGACACTATCTGCGGTCGAAGCGGTACCGAATAGCAAATCGCCGTTTGCGGTTGTGGTGGCGTTTCCGCTACTCGCGGCCGTACTCACGTTTGTGGCCCCTGCCGTGACATCCAGTGAGTTCGTCGTTGCCACACCCGAATATTCTGAGATAGCAAAGCGCAGAGGACCAGAAACGCTCATGGAAACGGTGACCGTGTTTGCGCCAACCTTAATGTTCTCAGCGTAGTAGAGGGCTATCGTCACCGCACTTGCGG
>QHYL01000513.1:0-841 GCA_003224105.1 Acidobacteriota bacterium
CTCCGGCGGTGAGCATGTCCTGCAGAGGCTTCACCGTGGTGTGAAACCCCGCGTTGATCAGCAGCTCTTTGAGTTCCGGAAAGCGCTCCAGGTTTTCCTTGTTCAAAGCATCGACCTGGGCCTGTGCCTGCTGCAAGGTCGCCCCAGGCTTCAAGCGTCCGATGTGATACCAATTATTGCTGTGATGCAGGGTTTTCTCTTCGGCCGTGAACGCGAGTGGCATCCACAGGCGAACCTGGGGCTCAATGAAGTTGAAGTTGCGCGGCATCACGCCGACGACGGTGAAAGGCCGGCCGCTGATCCGCAGTGTGCGTCCCAGAACTGCTTTGTCTCCGCCGTATAACTCCTGCCAAAGCCCGTGGCTGAGAATCACTTCCTGCTCGCGCCCGATTTCGCCTTCTTCTTCCGCAAAAGCACGCCCCATCATCGGGGAAACGCGCAGCAGGTGGAACCATGAAGGCGTCACTAGCATTCCGCGAATCTGCTGCGGCGAACCATTCAGCTCCACCGTTTGATTGCGCGTACGGAACATCGCCTGGCTCTCAAAAACGGTCATTTCACGAAGCCGGTCGAAATAATCGCCAGAGGCAGCGTAGTTGCCGCCGGTAGCCCCCGCATTGGGGTAGTCATTGGACATAATCAGGATGGCATTGGCGTCCGCCATCGGCAACGGACGCAAAATCACCGAGTTCACGATGGCAAATAGCGCCGCGTTGGCCGCAATGCAAACCGCAAACGTCAGCAGCACGGTCAGCGCAAACCCTTTGTCCCGCCACAAGGAACGTACGGCGTATTTCACGTCCAGAAAAAGTGTATCCATGACTTGCGCTCCCCCCTCATT
>QHYL01000513.1:865-4564 GCA_003224105.1 Acidobacteriota bacterium
GGATGGCATTGGCGTCCGCCATCGGCAACGGACGCAAAATCACCGAGTTCACGATGGCAAATAGCGCCGCGTTGGCCGCAATGCAAACCGCAAACGTCAGCAGCACGGTCAGCGCAAACCCTTTGTCCCGCCACAAGGAACGTACGGCGTATTTCACGTCCAGAAAAAGTGTATCCATGACTTGCGCTCCCCCCTCATTTCATTTTCGCGGTCAACGGCCGCGGTAGATTATATCGCCGGGGCAGACTGGCGCCTGCGATTCAATACGCCCTCTGGAAATCATACGCACGTGCCAAAGGCAAAGTTCCGTCAGAGTATGCGGCATTTGAAGAGCTCCAGCACGCTGTCTTGGACGCGCTCGACGGCCCGGAAAAACTCATCAATTCCCGCAGTTTCGCGAACCACTTCGTGTGCGGCCGAAGCCGCGGTTCCCATCAAGCTTCCCGGAACAAAGTCGCGACGCGCGGGTAAAGGCTCTCGACCGCCTGGTAGAACTCGCGCATTCCCGCAGTTTCGCGCGTGACTTCGCGCGCCTCCAGGTCTGTCTTGATCGCTAGGCTCAGCTGCGTGGCGCGGCGAATGCGTTCCGCGGTGATCAACGGAAGCACCGTCTGCGGGTCGTGCTTTTGCAGTTGGCGCTCCTGCCATTCCTGGACCGCCCACGCCGTCTTGCGCACATAGTCCACCGAGTCGCGGAATTCTTCCAGGATGCGCGCGTCTATCCCGCCGGCCTTGATGTCCTGCTCGATTTTAACAAGCTCGGCGCTCGTCTTCTTCAATTGGAAATTCAAGCCCCAAAAAGTATCGCTCGGAGTCACCAGCTCGACGGCAACCCGGAGGGCCGTCCCATCCTTGGTGCGGCGTGTGCCCACAACGCGGGCCTGGGCTGTTTGGCCCGAAAGAAGATTGGTCAGCTCCAGCGTACTGCCAATCCGGGGGTAAGTCTTCATGTCCAGCAGGCCGCCCAATGCGTTTACTTCCATGGCTTGGGCCGTTTCTCGGATTTTTTGGCCGCCCAATTCCTCCCACTTCGCCTCCACAAAGACCACCACAGGAAAGCGGCTGCCCCTCCGCTTCTCTTTCATTGCTGGCTGTCCCGCTGTCCGCTCATCCATGGGCGCACCTCCGTCCAATCGCTTGCTGGTTCCTTTATACCACCGGACTCCATCTCATTTCCCAATGCGTACCGATCGTGCCCCGGGTCCTCAAGCCACAGCGCTGCTGCGCCCTTTTTCTCGATACTCTGACTCTGATCGGATAGGGGCGGGCTTGCCCCCGTCCGCTCTTTGAATTTGCATTTGTAGCGGCGGGTTTATCCCGCCGTCTTCGCAGGTGAGACCCATCCCCACTGTTATTTCGAGCGGAGCAACCCGCGCCAATTCCCGCCCGCACCGTCATTTCGAACGGAGCAAGCCGACGTTTTTTCCCCGCCTCGCTCCTGCGAGGCGGTCGGCTTGCGCAGAGAGAAATCTCTCTTAATCCTTTCCTTCGGTGAAGCCGTCCCCACACAGCGAACCTCTACCTCCCGATGAACCCATCGCACCGCCGACTACTAAGCCGCCGCCCTCGCTCGCGACTGGGTCCGCCTTTGCCGCCGACCCCGCCTTCAAGTCCTATGTCAGAATCCTCCCCCTCGAATTGCACACTCCAGAGAGCAATTAGATATCGGTTCCGTCCTAGGCACGGTCGGGGTAGAGTGCGAATTTTTGCGGGCTTTCCCTGCCCATCTCAAAAATGCGCCCCGCTATCTCGCACAAAATAAGCTACTTAAGATAGTTATTGACAAGTTACGGCACTATGCTATAATGTTTGCTGATCTGCTGGCACGATCCTTCACCGGCTTGCCCCCGAGCCTGCCGCAGGTAGACCTCGAAGGGAGCCGCCAAGCGTTTGTGTCCGGCTCACTTATGTCGCCCCGCCACATGGTCTTTCTCATCCTTCTAACGCAAACTTCCGCCTTCTTCAAGAACGCCGCTAAGTCCTGTGTTTGCCACAGATCCGAGCCCCCCACCCCCTCGGTCTGTTCCTCCCGTTACCCCGCAAGCCTTCGCCGTTCGCGCCTCACTTGGCCCTGCTCGGTTCGCAATTGCTCCCCGTCAAACCCCTCGGATACAATCCATTGCTTCTTTAATTGACCAGAAAGAGCACCGAGCGCCGATGGCCGAAATCCAGCTGCACAATACTCTGTCCGGAAAGACCGAACCTTTCGTCCCGCAAGAGCCCGGCGAAGTACGCATGTACACCTGCGGCCCCACGGTCTACGACTACGCGCACATCGGCAACTACCGCACCTTTGTCTTCCAGGACCTGCTGCGCCGCTTCCTCAAGCTCCGCGGGTTCAAGCTCAAGCATGTCATGAATTTGACGGACGTGGACGACCGCATCATCGCCAACGCCGCTGCCGCGGGAAAGAATATCCGCGATTACACCGAAAAATTTGTGCAAGCCTTCTTCGACGACTGCAAAGCGCTCAGCATCGAAGCCCCCGAGCACTGGGTTCGCGCCACCGATCACATCCCCGACATGGTGCAGCTCATCCAGAAGCTCCAGGGGAAAACTTTCACTTACCCGGGCGAAGGCTCCATCTACTACCGCATCACGAAATTTCCCAATTACGGCAAGCTCTCCAAAATCGATCTCACAGGTATCCAGGCCGGCGCGCGTGTGGACAACGACCGCTACGAAAAAGAAAGCGCGCGCGATTTCGCGCTCTGGAAAGCGCCGAAGCCCGGCGAGCATTTCTGGGAAACCGCCATCGGCCCCGGCCGTCCCGGCTGGCACATCGAATGCTCTGCCATGGCCATGAAATATCTAGGCGAAACGCTCGACATTCACACCGGCGGCATCGATCTCGCCTTTCCGCATCACGAAAACGAAATTGCCCAGAGCGAAGCCGCCACGGGCAAGCCGTTCGCGCGCTACTGGATGCACGCCGAGCATCTGCTCGTCGAAGGCGAAAAAATGTCCAAGTCGCTCGGCAACTTCTTCACGCTGCGCGATCTCTTCGCCAAAGGCTACAAGCCTTCCGCGCTCCGACTCTGCCTCGGCAGCACGCCCTATCGCCGGCAGCTCAATTTCACCTTCAATGGCCTCACGCAAGCGACCAACTCGGTCGAGCGACTGCGCAATTTCGCGGATCGCTTGCAGCAGGGAAAATTTCCCGCAGGGAAGCAAGAAGGCATGTCCGCGCGCATCTTCAAAGCGTACGTAGACTTCGATCATGGCCTTTCCGATGACTTGAATGCTGCGCGAGCCCTTGCCGCTGCTTTCGATCTTGTGCGTGATGCAAATATTGCCATGGACAAAGGCGAATTTCGCCAGGGTGATGTCGCCAGCGTGCAGCAGTTTCTCTCTTTCTTCGACAGAGTGTTCGCCGTCCTCGAAGACAACGATGCGCAGAAACTCCAAGCCCTCGGGTACAGCAGCGCGCAAGCCGGTTTGGGCGACGCGGAAATCGAAAAACTTGTTGCCGAGCGCAACGCCGCAAAGAAGAACCGCGATTTCGCTACCGCGGACCGCATCCGCAAGGAACTCGCGGACCGTGGTATAATCTTGGAAGACGCCAAGGACGGCACCGTTCGCTGGAAACGCAAGTGACCTTGAATTTCAAAACTCGGCCCCCATACCTCCCGGGTTTCTTCCCGCCGGCCGCCGCGCGGCCAAATCTCTACGGCGTTGACTTAGCTTAGTTTTTTTCGC
>QHYL01000514.1 GCA_003224105.1 Acidobacteriota bacterium
TACGGCGATACACTACGGCGCGATCATTCATCCACGAACCAAACACAGCGCCCACCGCGCCCCATAGCTGTTTCCACACATCCTGCGGAAACTCCATCCCGGTGCGTTCCCTGATGAGCTTCTTGAAGCGAACAACCAGCTCCTGAAGGTCTTTCACCGTCAATTTCGGATCATCAATGTCGGCGTGATACCGCTCATGCTTGAGACCGTGAATGACTACTTCAAAAGGCTCGTGGTCCTCGTTCGGCCGTTTCTGCACGTTCATGACAACGTCGCCATACATTTGAATGAAACGACGGTAACAGTCCCAAGCGAAGCGCTCGTTCTTGGTAGCCTTGGCCAGCGTCGGGACGGTTTCATCGTTCAGGCCGAGGTTGAGAATTGTGTCCATCATACCCGGCATGGAATCGCGGGCCCCGGAGCGCACAGACACCAGCAAGGGCATGGAGGCTTTGTCGCCAAACTTCGTGCACATGATTTTTTCTATGCGGGCCATGGCGCCCTTAACTTCCGCTTCGAGCGCTCTTGGATAGGTTTTCTTGTTTCCGTAGTAGTGGGTGCAAACCTCGGTGGTAATTGTGAAACCAGGAGGCACGGGGAGGACAATGCGGCTCATTTCAGCAAGGCCAGCCCCCTTCCCACCGAGCAACGCGCGCTGACTCCCGTCTCCTTCCGCTTTACCTGCACCAAAAAAATACACCCACTTTTTCACAGTCGTCCTCGCTTCCCATAGGTCGCCTACGGCTTTAATTGTAATAGCTGGGGATTTGTTGCAGGGCCCAAAAACAAGTGTCGGCACGCCGACGTTGAACGACTTCTCTTGAGTTGAAGTTTTACTTTAACTCATGCTTACCGCTCTTCTCCGCCAATCTCGGAGAAGTCCGCGATCGTGGTGAACTCGCCGAGCAGTTGCGCAAGCAACGCAAGCCGATTCTTCCGCACCTCTTCCTTCTCTGCCATGACCATCACGCAATCAAAAAATTTGTCAACCACCGGCCTGAGGCTCGCGATCGCCTCCAAGGCCTCTTGATACTTCCCTCCACGCTTCAGCGGTTGCACTTTGGATGCTGCGGCCTGGGCTGCGGAGTGAAGTTCGCGCTCCGCAGGACTCTCAAACAACTCCGCATTCACTCGGCGGTCTCCTTCGGCGGCAACGCCGGCCTTCTCTAGGATCTTGCGAATGCGCTTAAAGGAAACCGCCAGCGGCTCAAAGTTTCGCGATTTCCGGATGGTGCGCAGCGCCAGAAGCCGTTTTTGTGTATCCACCAAGTCGTCCGCTCCGGCCCGGAACACCGCGGCGACCTCGTCGTAAGCGAACTGCTCTTTTTCTCGGAACACAAACCTGGCGCGGTCCAAAATGAAATCCAGAATCTTCGATTCCTGATCGGGGGTGACTCCGCGCTTCGGCTTGTGCGCGAGCAGGGCTTTCCCTGCCGCTCCAATGGCCAAAGAGAGCGACACGGGGAGTTTCTTCTCCAGAATAATCTTGACGATACCGAGGGCCGCGCGGCGCAGCGCGTAGGGATCGCTAGAACCGGTGGGAACGATTCCTACGGCGAGACATCCCACCACTGAATCGAGTTTGTCCGCAAAAGCTACTGCGCACCCTGTCAAGTTGCGCGGGATGGGATCATCCAGCCCCACCGGACGATAGTGGTCATAAACAGCATCCGCGATTTCCTCTGACTCCCCTTGGGCGCGCGAATAAAGCCCGCCAACAATGCCCTGCAGTTCAGGGAACTCTCGCACCATCTCTGTGACCAGGTCACACTTGGCCAGCTCCGCAGCACGGTCAGTTTCAGCGACATGTGCCTGGTGCATGCCCAGATTAAACCACTGCTCGGAAAGCCACCGGGCGACATCGCGAACGCGCTCCACCTTATCGCGGTAGCTCCCCAGGCGCGACTCGTAGATAACCCGCTCCAGCTTCGAGAGATAGTCGGCGAGCCGACATTTCTGGTCGGACTGCCAAAAGAACCGAGCGTCGGCAAAGCGGGCGCGCAAAACGCGTTCGTGTCCGGCCCGAATAATCCCCTTGGCATCCTTGTCCGTATTGATAACCGCCAGAAACTGTGCGGCAAGCTCACCGTTCTTTTTCTCCACCGCAAAATACTTCTGATGGTCCCTCATCACCGTGACGAGAATTTCATCCGGCAGGTTCAGGAACGCAGGGTCGAAGTCACCCTGAATCACCGTCGGGTATTCGTTCAGGTGCGTCACAAGCGTGCGCAGGCCGGAATCCTCATGGATGCGATAGCCGCCGCGCTTTGCAAAACCCTCCAACTCTTTGCCGATCTTCTCTTGCCTCCGGGATGGGCGGATGATCACGCCATTGGTTTGCAACTTCTTTTCGTAGTCTTGAAAATTGCTCACGCGGATCGCTGGCGACCCGAGAAAGCGGTGCCCGCGCGTCGAGTTCCCTGCCGCCATTCCTCCGACCTCAACCTTCAGCGGCTTGCCACCGAACACAGCAACCACCCAACGAATGGGCCGGATGAACCGCGGCCCGCTGAGCCCCGTCCACGTCATGGAGCGCGGCCACGTCAAGTCGTGCACCGCGCGCGGCAGGATGGCAGTCAGTATCTGCTCCGTCGCGCGGCCCGCCTTGACTTGCTTCGCTGCGAGGTACTCCCCTTTCGGCGTTTGCACGAGATAGAGGGAGCTGACATGAATGCGTTGCTTCTCCGCGAAGCTCAGGGCCGCTCGCGTCGGCGCGCCGACAGCATCATAGGCCACGGTCTTCGGTGGTCCGGTAACCTCGAACTCGACGTCTGCCTGTTTGTAAGGAAGTCCTCGAACCCAGGCCGTCAAACGCCGCGGAGTGCTGAACGTTTCCACCGTCGCTTCCTTGGAAAGGTCCTCGGCCGCCAACAGTTTCTCGATATTGACTCGCAAATCTTCTTCGGCCTTCGGCAGCATCCCCGCGGGAATCTCTTCACATCCGATCTCGAAAAGTAACTCGGCGGGACTCTTCTTGGCGGGCGGTTTCATGCGCGCACCTCAAGCGCCCGCTCCGACTCTGGCTTCCCGATTTGTTCGAGGTAAGAGGCCGCAGTGCGGCAGGCCAGAGTGCGTACACGGGCCATCAGCGCCGCGCGCTCCGTTGTAGAGATCACGCCACGGGCATCCAGCAGGTTAAACAAGTGCGAGCATTTCAGGCAGTGGTCGTAGGCGGCGAGCAGCGGATAGCGCTCGCGCACCTTCCCTTCCGCCGCCTTGAAACCGTCCAGAAGCTCTTTGGCTTGCTTTTCATAAAGCTCAAACTCCGAACGTATGGCCACGGCGTCGCTGCGATCAAAGCTGTATTCCGAAAGCTGTTGCTCTTCCGCAAGCCGAATATCACCGTACGTTTTGTCTGCGGACCAGCGCAGCGCGTAAACGCTTTCCACGTTTTGCAGGAACGCGCAAATGCGCTCGAGTCCGTAGGTAAGCTCCACCGAAATCGGGTCGAGGTCAATTCCTCCGCTCTGCTGGAAGTAAGTGAACTGTGTGACCTCCAAACCATCAAGAAGCACCTGCCACCCAATTCCCCAAGCGCCAAGGGTTGGCGACTCCCAATTGTCT
>QHYL01000515.1 GCA_003224105.1 Acidobacteriota bacterium
CATCACCCCCAATCCCAATGGCGGCACGGGGAACAGCGCCGGTGGTTTCGGTCATCCCAAGTGCATCAACACCGGCGATCCATCTGCGCTCCCGCCCGTCCAACCGTAAGCGAGCGCCAGCCATTGCCCGGCCCCTCCTCAAGAGCGGGCAAGATCCCGATCCACCAGCCGGTCGGTCGGGGCCTTGCCGCATAAAGCTGATTTTGTTCCCGCTGCTCTCTCTGCGTACTCTGTGCATCTGCGTTTCCTTATTCTTCCTCCACTAGCCGCCGCTACCCGCATTGCCGCCAACGTCCTCGGCCCCATCAATGGCTTCACCCTCGACCGCTCCCGCGTCGCCTCCTAAATGGCGTGGAAGAGCCGCCACCTGTCATTCCGATGTATTCTCCGCCATCGAGCGGTTTTTACTCCATGAGTCATGTTTCGCTTCTTCCAATTCTTTTGTATCGCCATAGCATCCCTTCCGCGTGCCAGAAAACTCAACAGATACACGCTACTCTTAAGTCGACTCTAGATTTAAGTAAACGGTATACCAGTAATTATGGCGATGAAAAGGCGAATTTTTTCTCTTGAATCCGACGCCGAGACCGGTGTACGGTTTTCCACAGGGTCGCCCGCTCGCCGGTTGTCCTCTTTGGCGGCGCGCGGTAGTATCCGCGAAGTCACGACTATTCACACGGTCATGGACACATTGACGCGGCGTGAGCGCAGCAAGCACATGGCGCTCATCCGCAGTAAGGACACAAACCCGGAACTGATAGTGAGAAAAATCGCCCGTTCCTGCGGATACAGATTCCGGCTCAACGTTCCCGACCTCCCGGGAAAACCCGACCTAGTCTTTCTCAAACGCAATAAGGCCATTTTTGTGCATGGGTGTTTCTGGCACGGACACAACTGCCGTAGAGGAAAGAATCGGCCGCATTCAAACTTAGAGTACTGGCGATCTAAACTACTGAGGAACAAAGGGCGTGATAGAGAAAACCGCAAACTGCTGAGACGAATGGGCTGGCAGGTCCTGGTTGTTTGGGAATGCCAACTCGGGAATCTTGAACACTTGCGTTCCCGTATAAGGACTTTCATTGAGGCTTGACCAGATGCCTAGCAAAAGACTCGGATTCTACGAATTTTTTTCAGGTGGAGGAATGGCCCGCCTCGGGCTTGGGCAGCGATGGGAATGTCTCTTTGCCAACGATTTCTGCGAGAAGAAGGCGCGGGCGTACAAGTCAAACTTCAACGGCGCTCCTGAACTGGTTGTTGGTGACGTCGGAAGACTCTCAACCGACGACCTCCCCGGAAAGCCGTCGCTCGTATGGGCATCTTTTCCCTGTCAGGATTTATCCCTAGCCGGCAACGGGGCTGGTCTGAAAGGCGAGAGGAGCGGAACGTTTTGGCCTTTTTGGCGGTTGGTGGAGGCGCTTATACGGGAAGGGCGCGGCTCACCGTTGATCCTGCTGGAGAATGTCGTGGGCACAATAACATCGAACGGAGGCCGCGACTTCCGCGCCATCCTGCAGGCAGTCGGCAGCGCTGGCTATCGGGTTGGTGCGCTCGTCATCAATGCGGTTCATTTCGTGCCTCAGTCTAGGCCCCGACTGTTCTTGCTTGCCGTAGATTCGAGCATCCATTTGCCTTCGGCCCTGACAACTGATTCTCCGACTGCCCATTGGCACCCAAAAACATTGCGTGCCGCTCAAGAGGAACTGCCAGCGAAGCTGCGAGATTCCTGGGTTTGGTGGCATCTTCCCGTTCCCTCCGCCGTACAAGGTACGCTAAGCAACATAGTGGAGGCGGCTCCTGTGGGAGTCGAATGGCATACGCCTGACGAGACCGCACGGTTGTTGAATATGATGTCTCGGGCGAATCGCCAAAAAGTAGATCAAGCAACTCGACTAGGGAAACGAATTGTCGGCACGGTCTATCGACGCACACGCCCGAACGGAGCCGGCAAGAAAGTACAGAGAGCTGAAGTAAGGTTTGATCAAATCAGTGGTTGCCTGCGAACTCCAGTCGGCGGGTCTAGTCGGCAGACGATACTTGTGGTTCACCGTGATATGATTCGCTCAAGACTTCTCTCGCCGAGGGAAGCGGCGCGCCTGATGGGAGTACCGGATACCTACGAACTGCCCGAGAATTACACGGAAGCGTATCACTTGATGGGCGACGGATTGGTCGTTCCGGTTGTGAGATGGCTCGAACATCACCTTCTCTACTCTCTCGCAGCTTCGACAATGGACGCGTCGGAGGCCGCTTGAGTTGGCTGCGCGACACCCTATAATCCCTTGCTCACTTCTGCCCGAAACAAGAGCACGAATTGATGCGTATGTTGAAGCCTTAAAACAGGCAGCGCCCACTATTGGCACACATGGTTTGACCCCCCAAGAGTTCCAAGATTCGGGTATTTTTCGGAGCGCCGTTGAACAGATTCGGGGTACGAACGCAGCTTCAATGGCCGAAAAGCGTGCCTTCATGGCCGAAGTGCTGGATCATCTCCAACGAACCAACTTGATTAGAAACTGGGCATACGCTGGTGCCGGGGAGCGACACGACTACGAGGTCAAGATGCCAACGGGCCGCATAAGCATCATTGAAACGAAGGGATGCTTGGATGGCAACAACACGAATATCTTCGAGCGCCCGCCGCAAGCAGACGAATTCATCATTTGGTCGCTTTGCCAGAATCCTGGCTCAGACCCGGCGCATAACGCTTGGTCTGGCATTCACACACGTCTGAGTGCAGAGATTATTCACCGCCGACAGCGCGTGGATGGAGTAGTGATTTGGGACATGGTGTGCGGTACGGCAGGTCGTCCGTGTCCGAAGTTGGTTGCCGAATCCACAAGGGCAACGCGGATTGAAGGAGGACGATCTCTACTGCCTCCATGCTTGTATTGCTTCCCGCGGACCATACCCGACCCAAGAAGCAATCCAACTCCTGCTTGTTGGCAGCTTGCGGACGTCCAGATTCTTCACGCTCTCTGGACAGGGTTTAACGGTAACGCAGCTGATGTCGTGGAGGTTGGAATCGAGGCCCGAATTGACGGAGTTGACGTGCAAAGGCGCACGCGATTTTTCCGCCAGGGTACTGAAATTTCCACGTCCGAATGGACCACGGTTAGACGAGCACATTAACAAGCCATGCGTAACGCAGTTTGGCAGTTGTGCCTACGGAGGAGTATTCCGCAATCGCTCATCCACGGTGGCCACCCTTAACGCAACGAGATGATGCCGAGCGTCGCATCCCTTTGGCGTTTGGTTTTCCAAAGGGTTCGGAGTTTGACCTGCTTTTCGTTGCGCGGCTCGCGTCAGGGAAGCTCTGCGACTGGAGAATAGACTGGCCCGGAGGCAGCGCCCCTCCCCGTTGCTCCATCGCCCCCTGCGCGCTCTACCCCTGTGTTTTCTTTCTCTTACGCAAAACGGGTTCGAATCCCTACGTCTATCCTTAAGATACTAGTACCATACAGAGACTTGACAGAATATGAAATGGATGATAGCATCAGTCGTGGATTTTCGACTCCAGCCCCGCCGAGCCTCTCTATA